>JAYVWD010000817.1:0-2110 GCA_043786345.1 Pseudomonadota bacterium | reverse complement strand
ACGCCGCGATATCGGGCTCATCCCGCCATCCCGGTCCGCTCAAAGCGCGACGCCCGCCTTCATCAACGCCAAGCCGAACCACCATTGCCCCTCGCCCGTCGCCGGGCTCAGGGAGCCGGCCCGGAGCCGCTGATAAAGCTCGCCGAGCGCGGGCGTCGAGTCGAGGTCCTCGCCCCCGGTGGCGCCGGCGTGCCCGCTCTGGCGGGCCAGGCGCAGGAAGGCTGCGCCGCACAGGAACGCAACCAGGCGGCGGCTGTAGGAAAACAGCGCCGGGAGCTCGGAGACCGCGGCCCCGTCGTAAGCGGCGAGCAGCCTCAGGCAGGTCGCCTCGTCCATGCGGAGGAAGACGGAGATCGCCGCGAGGTCGTAGAAGGGGTTGTTCGGCCCGGCGGTTTCCCAGTCGAGCAATAGGAGATGCTCGCCGTCAAAGACGAGGTTCGTCGGGTTCACGTCGTTGTGGCTCAGGACCTGGGCGCGCTCGCAGGCCGGCGCCTCCGCCGCGAGCTGGCGTCTGACCGCGTCGCCGACGAAGGCCGGCATGGCGAAGCCCTTGAGGCCGGGCCAGATGGCGGCGAGGAGCTCTTTCGGGGCCTTCGCGTCCGCCAAGGGCGGCAGCGGGAGCTCGTGCAGGCGGCGCACCGTCCGGCCGAGCTGCGCGAGCGCGGCCGCGCGGGTGCGCGGGTCGCCGAAGAATGCCGGGAACGAGCGGTCGCGGACGAAGGCGCTCACGACCGCGCGCCGGGCCTCGTCCCAGTGGACGATCCGAGGCGCGAGGCCGGCGTCGGCGGCGAGTCGGTGGATGTGAAGCTTGCGGCGCCAGACTTCAAGCGGCACGTCCTCGCCCCCGACTTTCAGGACGAACGCCTGGTCGGCGGCCTCGACGCGGTAGACGCCGGCGCCGGAGAGGCCGGCGGCGACGCGGGTGATCGTGGTGCCGGGGGCCCGGAGCTCGGCGGGCAAACAGGATTCAAGGGTCACGAGCGACTCCGGCGGTGGCAGTATCGGCACCTTATGGGACAAGACGATATCTCAGCATCATCTCTAACGCCACGCTCGCTCCGCCGTCACCGGAAAGCCGGGCTCGGCCGGAAAATCGTGCCTCGCGGCGCCTAAAGGATGACCCGCTCCTTGAAGTCCCGGTCCCCGACCTCATCGTCGGGCTCGACGTCGACGTAGATCCGGCCGATCTCGCGCTCGTCCGCCGTCTCGATGCGCACCTGCCACGCGCCGGGACGGTAGCTCGTCATGAACGAGAACCCGCGCCAGCCCACGTCGTGTCCGCCCGCGATCACGACCGGCACCGCGTCGGCGCCCTGCCAACTGCGGTCCGCTTCTCGGTGGAGCCACCGGACCTTGACGCTGTCCTGGAAGCCGCCAGGCGAAAAGACGCTGAACAGGCAGTAGATCCGCTCGCCCTTGCGGAAGCGGAAGGCCTGGTCGCCCGATTCCCAAAAGCGCCAGAACGGCTTCAGGTACGAGACCTTGAAGCCGCCCGGCACGTGCTCGACGCCGTGGTAGATGCCGATGTGCGAGAGCGACAGCGGGATCGGCGGCAGGATCTGCAGCATATAGAGGACGAGGAACCCGGCGAGGACGCCGACGTAGGGGTAGGCGATCTGCTTCCGGATGACGTTCGCGTGGCCGAACCGCACGAGGAGGACCAGATATACCGGCGCGAAAGACAGTAGCGAGATCAGCAGCGCCGAAAGGAACGGCCAGAAGCCGACCGCATGCACGACGATCGGGACGACGCAAAACAGGTAGGACGTGAAGCAGACGCAAAAAAGCGCCGTGCGCAGCGCCAGGCCGAGCTTGCGGACCGCCGCGAACTCGTTGGCGACGAGGCAGGCCGCGATGAACAGGAAGAAGACGAAGGAGCCCATGAGGGAGCTGCTGCGGAAATAGAAGACCGTGAACGAGCTCAAGAGGCAGCCGAGGAGGAAATGCATCGTCCCCTCGCGGTATCCCCAGAGCTTGAGGAGCCGCGGGTGGCTCACCTCGATCTTCGTCCGGCCCTCGCGGACTTCGATACAGAGGAGCGAGAGGATCACGAGCAGGAAGACCGCCTGCTTTACGAGCCTGACCGGGGAGTCGATCCGCCCGAGCGTGA
>JAYVWD010000816.1:0-10112 GCA_043786345.1 Pseudomonadota bacterium | reverse complement strand
GCCGGGACGAGCTTTTCATAACGGCGGTAGACCCCGAGGGACCGGCGCTTCAGGGCCACGTAGGCAGGTTCGTTTGGCGTTTCCATACATAGCCAATATTATTGGATTATCCGGAAAACGCAAGAAATTTTGGCGCACCTTGAGCCCTTTCGCCCCGCCTTTACGCGTGACGCGGTAGGGGGATCTCAGATGCCCGTTACCCTTCTCGTCGTTTTCGTTTCCGTGCCGATCCTGGCGGGGGTCGTCTTCATGTGGATGCTGCTGCGGAGTAATCCGCGGCCGCCGCCACCGTGACGGCGCTCTTATAGCGCAGGACCAGCATGGTCTTGTCGTCGTTGGTCTTGGCGAACTCGCCGAAGCCGAGGATCGCCGCTTTCAGCGCGGCGGCCGAGAGCACCGGACGGGTGCGCAGGGTCTCCGACATGTACGCCTGAAAGTGGCTCATGCTGCGGCTATTGTCGATATAGCCGTCGCTGAGGAGCAGCGCGAAGCCGCCGGGCCGGAGCTTGTGCGTCGTGAGCTCGCGGTTCCTGACCGGCAGGACCTTCACGGACCAGGCCTTGTCGGGGTCGCCGTCGGTGGGCTCGATGATCACGGGGAAGATGCCGTTCACGCGGTAGAGCCCGAGCGTGCCGGTCGTCAGGTTGAACTCGGCGCCGATGAGCGCGACCATCTCGTCCTGGTTCGCCACCTTGGAGAGGAAGGCGTGCAGGCGCATGTCATAGGTGCGGAACCGCGCGGCCGGGGCGTCGTCGACGCGCACCTGCCGCTCCGCCCAGATGGAGTCAGCGATCGTCGAGCAGATCGAGGCCTTGAGGGCCGCCTGGACGCCGTGCCCGGTCACGTCGTTGATGAGGAGGGTCAGGGCGTTCCGTGAGGCGTCGAAGTTGACGAAGTAGATGTCGCCCGACACGTAGAGCGCCGCCTCGTGCTCGCAGATGACCTCGACGTTGTCGGGGACGTTCGGCAGGCGCAGGAACGATTGCTGGACGGTCTTGCCGAGCGCCATCTCGCGCTCGATCTCCTTGGCGCTCACGACCTCGCGCGAGAGCGACCGCACGCGGCTCTCGAGGGTCGTGAGGTTGATGAACGTGCTGAGCGCGAAGACATAGGGCGTCTGAGTCTCCATGATGTTGTAGAAAGTCCGGAACCAGGCCGCCTCGAAGATCGCCGGGAAGTAGCCGGCGAGCGGGTAGACGACCTGCACGATCGTGCCGAGGAAGGCGAGCATCAGGGCGCCGGAGCGGTAGTAGAGCTTCTTTTCGAACGTGTAGGCGGCGGCGGTGAGGGCGACCGCCATGCAGGCCAGGCCGATCGATACGTTGCGCCAGCGCCAGACCTCGACCGACCAGTTGACGCCGAAGGCCTTGGAGTCCGCGACGGCGACCGCGGCGTAGAGGCCGGCCAGGGGGATCCCGAGCAAAAACCAAAACTTGAGGTTCGGGCGGGCGACGCGGGCCAGCTGCGTGAAGAAGTAGAGCTGGATGATGTCGCCGAAGCAGAGGAGCGCGCTCTGCAGAAACGTGACGCCGTCCAGATTGAGCCAGGACTCGGGCAGCCAGTTGCGCGCGAGGATGACCCCGGTCGCCTTGATGCCCATGAAGAGGCTGAGCCCCAGGGACTCCGGCGAGCTGTCGATGAAGATGAAGAGGAGCAGGCAGAAGACGCCCATGACGACGCGCGCGATGTCGGCGAGCTGCTTGCCGTGACCGTTGCGGGCGGCGGCGGCGACCTCCTCGTAGCGGCGGAAGCGCGACTCGGGGGCGACGAAGAGGAGGGCGGTCTCGCGCGTGCCGGCGAGGAACGCCTTCTGCGCGCCGGGCACGGCGAGGACGACGTCCAGCACCATGTCGCGCTGCAGCGCCGCCTGGTTCTTGAACTTCACGAGCAGGCGCTCGCCGTTATAGTACGCGTTCGCCTTGATGCCGTTGAGGTAGGTGACGGCGGTGTCGTACTTGAAGGGGTAGAGGTTGATGACGACCGACTCGCCGTCCTTGACGTCCGACCAGGTGGCGCGGGCGACGACGGTCTTCAGATGAAAGAACGTGAAGGATCCCTTGGTGTTCGGGTCCAGGTAAGGGCGGATGTCGAAGTCGTAGAGGTTGCTCCCCGCGAAGACGGAGTTCTCGGTGTCCACGGCGCGGGCGCAGTGGTCGAAGTCGTAGGGGCTGCAGAGGCGCGAGGGGCCGACGTTGACGTTCCAGTGGAAGGATTCCTCCTGGAGGATCGAGACGCCGCTCAGGCTGCGCAGAAAGGCGATCTCGTCGCGCTGCACCCACACCAGCGAGAAGAGCGCGGCCATGAGCGTGACCACGAGTAACGCGGCGAGCGCGGTGTTCGGAAACGAGCGGTTGCCGTCGGTCGGGGCCGTGGCCTGGCGCTGGGCGTGGAGGTAGGCGTGACCTTCGGAGCTGAAGATCGAGCGCCGGCGCCAGCTCATGCCGCGCCCCGCGCGGCCTTCTTCCCGAGGACGTAGAAGGTTTCGAGCAGACCCTTGCCTTTGATCTCGACGGGCCCGCGGCCCTCGAACTCGAAGTCGCCCGCGATCAGCTTCTGGGTCGCGGCGCTGACCTGGACGCGGCCCGGCGAGCCGTGGGATTCCATCCGGCTCGCGATGTTGACCGTGTCGCCCCAGAGGTCGTAGGCGAACTTCTTCTCCCCGATCACGCCGGCCACGACCGGGCCGGAGTGGACGCCGATGCGGATCGCGATCTTCGCGAACTTCTGGGCGCGCGAGGTCGAGGCCGCCTCGATCATCTCGAGGCCCATGCAGGTCACCTTGAGCGCGTGGTCTTCCATCTTCTCCGGGACGCCGCCGACGACCATGTAGGCGTCGCCGATGGTCTTGATCTTTTCCAGCCCGTAGCGGTCGGCGATCCGGTCGAAGGCCGAGAAGATGTCGTTGAGGAGCTCGACGATGTCGGAGCTGGAGCACGAGGACGAGAGCTTGGTGAAGCCCACGATGTCGGCGAACAGGACGGTCACGGAGTCGAAGGTGTCGGCGATGGTGCCGGGCCGCGCCTTGAGCCGCTGGGCGATCGGGTGCGGCAGGATGTTGAGCAGCAGGTGCTCCGAGCGGGCGAGCTCGCGCTCGACGCGCCATTCGGCGAGGTCGCTGACGTTGACGAAATAGTGCGCGAAGCCGACCAGGGCCAAAAAGCAGCTCGAGGCGATCAGGTAGAAGATGATCTCGAGGTGCGCGGCGCCGAGCGTGATGATCGGCTCGCGGCCGCGCATGAAGAGCACGAGGAGCACGGACGAGAAGAAGGCGTAGGTGATGACGACGACGCGCTCGCGGCGCTCGTAGCGCGGGTAGACGAGGACGGCGGCCATCGCGACGACATAGTTGAAGAGGGGATAGCCGGCCGTGAGCCCGATCAGCACCGTGACGACGGGCGCGTGGATCGCGGCCTCGGCGAGGGCCAGGGCGGTGCCGAGGTAGTGGCGGCCGGAGCGCACGATGAAGGCGGCGACGACGAAGACGAGCACCGACACGATGTTGACGATCGCCATCACCGGCAGGCCGAGCGCGAAGTAGATCAGGACGAGGGACGTGTGCAGGAGGCCGCCGATGATCGGGACCGCCAGCCGGATGAAGTAGATCTTACGCTCCGTCTGCGGGACCGAGACGGGCAGGTCCGTGAGCCAGCCCGGCGCGAGGCGGCTGAAGACCGACCGGCGGTGGTGCCCGGTGGTTTCGGCGTGGCCCGCGATCATGGCGACGCGGTTCATCGGATTTTTATCGTCACGACTCAATGACGGACCTCGGGTGTCGTTTCCATGGGTTCCCCTGCTATCGGACGGGATCCAGGGTTCTTGAGGGTTGACATCCCGGGGATCAGCCACAAGTTGGCACAATGCCTGCTTACGTCCGTAGGTAGGTGCCCATAATCCCAAGAGGGGGCCGTTCATGGAGTTCTCCGAAACCAAATTGATCCCCGTGCTGCCGACGCGGAATGTCGTGCTCTTTCCAGGCACGTCGATGCCGCTCAACGTGGGGCGGCCCCGGAGCGTCGCAGCCATCGAGAAGGCCTTTTCTGAGGATCGCCTCATAATCGCCGTGGCCCAGAAGAAGGATCGCACGGACCAGGACCCGGATTCCGAGGACCTGTATCGCATTGGGACCATCTGCAAGATCGAGAAGGCCCGTGGCTCTCATGAGCACGGCTATCAGGTCTTGGTCCGCGGCATCGCCCGCGTCGTGCTCAAGGAGGTCGAGTCCCAGGACGCGTACATCGTGGCGCGGGTGGAAGCGCTCCCCGACGTCCAGGACGCGGACCCGAAGACCCGCGAAGCCCTTGGCCAGAACATCAAGATTTTGGCGAAGGACATATTGGACCTGATCCCGGCCGACACCCACCAGATGGCGGAGCTCATCGCCGGCATCGACGACTGCGGGCTGCTCACGCACCTGTGCGCCGAGTACCTGGACGCGTCGATCGCCGAAAAGCAGGCGATCCTCGAGCAGACCTCGCTCAAGACCCGCTCGCTCAAGCTCCTGGAGCTCCTTCAGGTCCAGAAGGAAACCCTGAAGCTACAGGGCGAGATCCGCGACAAATTGTCCCAGAAGATGGGCAAGCACCAACGCGAGGCGATCCTGCGCGAGCAGATGAAGACCATCCGCGAGGAGCTCGGCGACGACGACGGCGGCAAGTCGGCCGACGACTACGTCGGGAAGATCGAAGCGGCCAAGATGCCCGAGGACGTCAAGAAGATCGCCCTCGACGAGGCCAAACGTCTGAGCTCGCTCGGCAACCAGTCGCCGGAGACGCACGTCATCCGGAACTACCTGGACCTCCTGTGCGCGATGCCATGGCAAGCTTCGTCCCCCGACGCCTTCGACATCGACGAGGCGCGGGCGACGCTCGACAAGGACCACTACGGCCTCCAGAAGATCAAGAAGCGCATCATCCAGCACCTGGCGGTGATGAAGCTCCGGAACACCGGCAAGGGCACCATCCTGCTCTTCGTCGGGCCGCCGGGCGTCGGCAAGACGAGCCTCGGCCAAAGCATCGCGAAGGCCTTGGGCCGTAAATTCATCCGCGTCGCCCTGGGCGGCGTGCGGGACGACGCCGAGATCCGCGGCCACCGGCGCACCTACATCGGCGCGATGCCCGGGCGCATCGTCCAGGGGATCAAGCGGGCGGGCGTGAACAACCCCGTGTTCCTGCTCGACGAGATCGACAAGCTCGGCCGGAGCTTCGCCGGCGACCCGGCCAGCGCGCTGCTCGAGACGCTCGACCCCGAGCAGAACTCGACGTTCACGGACCATTTTCTGGACGTGGCGTTCGACCTTTCCAAGGTGTTTTTCATCGCCACGGCCAACTCGCTCGAAGGCATCCCGGGTCCCTTGCTCGACCGGATGGAGGTCATCGACCTCACCGGCTACACGATGGCGGAGAAGCTCCACATCGCCAAGAACCACCTGATCCCGAAGCAGCTCACGGAGCACGGGGTCAAGACCGGACAGCTGACGATCACCGACGAGGCGGTGATGCGGCTCATCAACAGCTACACGCGGGAAGCCGGGGTGCGGGACCTGGAGCGCAAGGTCTCCGAGGTGATCCGCACGCAGACCGAGGCCATCCTGAAGGCGGCCGAGGGCGACGAGCTCGCGGTCTCGGTGAAGGAGGTCGAGGAGGCCCTCGGACCGGAGCGCTTCGTGCACGAAGTCGCCGAGCGGGTCGTCCCGCCCGGGGTCGTGACCGGACTGGCTTGGACGCCCGTGGGCGGCGAGATCCTCTTCATCGAGGCGGGGGCCATGCCGGGAAGCGGCAAGCTCACGCTGACGGGGCAGCTCGGCGACGTGATGAAGGAGTCGGCGCAGATCGCGCTGAGCCTCGTCCGGTCCTACCTGCCGCACTTCAAAGCGGGGTTCGACTTCGAAAAGAAGGACATCCACATCCACGTGCCGTCGGGCGCCATCCCCAAGGACGGCCCCTCGGCCGGCGTGACGATGGTCACGACCCTGGCCTCGCTGTTCACGGGGCGGCGCGTGTCGCCGACCCTGGCGATGACCGGCGAGATCACGCTCCGCGGCGCGGTGATGCCGGTCGGCGGGGTGAAGGAGAAAGTCATGGCCGCCCACCGGGCCGGCATCGAGCGCCTCATCCTTTGCAAGCGCAACGAGAAAGACCTGCGCGACGTGCCCGAGGAGGTGCGGGCCAAGATCAAGGTGGACTATGTCGAGACGGTGGGTGAGCTGCTGAAGCTGGCCCTGGACCTGGACATCCCGAGCAACGTGGTCTTCGAGCAGACGCCGGGGATGCCGCAGCCAAGCGCCTGACCGCAGCATGAGTCGATGACATGAGGTGATAGAGGATGCGACCAGCGCTTCCTCTATCACCTTGCAATTTTCATCCAGGCCCCTTTATCCTACGTAACCCCCTTTCTCGTAGGAGAGGCGCGTTTGTCAGATCCCGACCTCCCCATGACCCCGGACGACGAAGCGATCATCGCCGAGGAGCAAGCGCTCCACGACATGGTGAAGCTGGCCGTCCGCGACGAGGCCCTCGCGGTGTTGCCCGACATGAGCGGCATCCAGGAGCGCGTCCGGGAGCTCCGCGACGAGGCCATCTCCGCGAGCGAGCGCGACCTTCCCGCCCTCTTTCAGCAGCTCTACACCCAGCACAGCCTGGCCGCCCTGAAGTTCGAGAAGAAGCTCCCGGACATGCGCGCCCCCTATTTCGCGCACATGCGCCTCGTCGAGAAGGGGAAGAGCCGCGAGGTCCTGATCGGCTACCAGACCTTCATCGACCCCGACGCCGGCATCACGATCATCGACTGGCGGCACGCCGTCCTCGCGAAGGTCTTCTTCAACTACCGCGAAGGCGACGAGTTCGAGATGGAGCTGCCGGGCCGCACCGCCCAGGGCACGCTCGCGAAGCGCCGCGTCATTTCGTTCGAAGTCGGCGAATTGACAGGGATAACTGGCTCAAAATTTTCCTACACCCGGACCCGCGGCGGGACCTGGCGAAAGGTCCACGAGGCCGGCGTCCCGCAGCTCGCGGGCGGCGCGGGCAAGGCCGTAAACGTCCAGCAGTTCGGCGCGGACGCGGGCGGGCACCGGAAGCTGCCGGACGTCTCGGCGCTCCTCGACCAGGAACAATACGAGATCCTCAACAGCGAAGACCAGGGCGCCCTCCTGATTTTGGGCGGCGCGGGCAGCGGCAAGACGACGATCGCCTTGCACCGCCTGGCGATGCTCAGCTACCGCCGCCCGAAGTTCTACCAGCCGAGCGCCATGAAGGTGGTCGTCCCGGAGCAGGGCCTCGTGCGCCTCACCCAACGCCTCCTGAGCGGGCTCGCGGTCGGCAACGTCGGGGTCGAGACCTACGACGCGTGGATCGCCGACCAGGGGAAGCACATCCTCAAGGGCCTCCCGAAGAAGCTCTACGAGTGGACGGCGCCCGCGGTCATCTACATCAAGCGCCACCCGGTGATGTTCGCGGTCGTGGACCGCTACCTCACGCTGCTGGCGCTGCGCATCGCCGGGCGCTTCAGCTTCCTGGCGGCGGGCGACCCGGTGCTGGACGGCCTCCCCGAAGCCTTCGTGGACGACACGACCCCGCTTTACGACCGGATCGCCGCCTTCGAGAAGGCCTGCGCCGAGAAATCCACGGTCGCGTCGCAGAAGGCGATGCTCGCCACGTTTTGGCGGGAGGCCGTGGCCAAGACCCTCGACGTCGAGACCGCGCGCTCCGAGCTCTACTCCAACCCCGAGCTCCACGCGATCATGGTCGCGGGCGGCGGCGGGCACATCACCTTGAAGATGACCCAGGAGCTCGCGCGCCACACGCGCAAGCAGTTCGAAGAGGTCCAGAAGACCCAGGGCCGCGACGACGACGACGGCGACCGCGGGGAAGAGGTCGACGGCATCGAGCTCCTCGCGGACGACTACGCCGGGACGATGGACGTCGAGGACTACTCGGTCCTGCTGCTGCTGATGCTGCGCGTCCACGGCCGCCTCGCGCGCAAGACCAAGTCCGTCACCCAATACAAGCACCTCGTCATCGACGAGGCGCAGGACCTGTCGCCGATCGAGCACCGCGTGCTCGGGACCTCGATCGGCCAGGACGCCACCGTCACCATCGCCGGCGACGCGCTCCAGCAGTCCGACCCGACGGTCATCTTCACCAACTGGGACGACGTCCTCGGGCAGCTCGGCGTGGCCGCAGTGGAAGAGGCCCGGCTCAACACCAACTACCGCTGCCCCCGGCCGGTCGCGGAGTTCGGCCACAAGGTCCTCGGGCCCATGGCGCCGGGCGCGCTGCCGCCTTCGGTCAAGGACGGCCTGCCCGTCCTGTTCTCGACGTTCCCGAACGAGGGGCTTTCGATCGTCGCGATGACGGAGGCGCTCACCGCCTTGTTCGAGCGCGAGTCCCGCGCCTCGGTCGCCGTCATCTGCGAGCGCGAGGAGAACGCCCGCCGGATCTTCGACGGCCTCAAGAACGTCGACGACCTCCGGCTCGTGGTGGACGGCGAGTTCATCTTCAAGCCGGGCGTGGACGTGACGGACGTGAGCCAGGTGAAGGGCCTCGAGTTCGACTACGTCATCATCCCCGACGCCAGCATCGCGGACTACCCGGACACGGCCGTCGCGCGCCGCACCATGCACATCGCCATCACGCGGGCGGTGCACCAGCTCTGGGTGATTTCGGTCGGCCGCCCCTGCGAGTTCCTTTGACTTTTGCCGTTTCGCCAAGGGCGCGTATCTTGGGGGCTCTCTAAAGTCCTCAGGGTGCCGTGTCGATCCATTGGCCACAGACGCTCATAGAGGAGTTCATGGCCATGGCCGAGAAAAAAGAAGCACCGAAGAAAAAAGAAGAAGCCGCCGGCGGCGAGAAGGTCAAATCGGGCAAGCGCGAGACGAAAGTGGAATCCCGCTGGACTCTGCCGGTCTGCCAGAAGTTCGCCCGCCGGTTCGAGAGCGAAGAGGCCTGGGCCCACGGCGCGCCGTCGAGCTACAAGGCCGCCTTCGCGCGCGGCTTCGTCGACGAGTGCTCGAAGCACATGAAGGCCCGGCCCGCGAAGAAAAAGTCCGCCTGAAACTCGTTCCCTTGAACGACACTGCCGGCGACGCAGCGCAGCCCACCGCGGTTGCGCCCGTCGGCGGCGCTGTTTTGCGCCTTTGAATTTCGCTCAAACTTCGCCTTCGGATGCCGACGAGGCCTGGTCATGAAGGGGTGAGGTCGTTGAGTGGAAAGCCGAAACTGGCGGACCCCCTGGCGGCTGCCGAGCGGTCGTTCACGCGCGACGCCCTCGACCGCCAGGATGCGTTCACGGTCCGCTGTGGCGCCGTCGTGCTGGCCGCGCTGCACGGGCTCCTGCCGGGGATCGAGCCGTACTTCATCGCGGGCGACACGCTCGCCTATTTGGGCCACGTCCACGCCGTCTTCCTGCCGCTCCAGCTCCTGGCTCGGAGTCCTTTGACGACCAGGCGCGCCGCCGGGCGGCGGCCTGATTGTGCGTCAAGTCTCCGGCTGCCGCCCCAGACAGGGCCCGGTCAGCGCCACGTGCTCGGTCCAGCTGTCTACCGGGGAAAAGCGCTTGATCCGCGGGTCGTAGGCCAGCACCTCCGCGCGGGCGATGTCGAACCACCAGGCATGCACCGACAGGGTCCCCGCCTCGATCCGCTCTTTCGCGAAAGGATAGCTGATGAAGTGCGACGCCTGCTCGAGGACGTTGATCTGGGACAGGCGGTTGACGTCCGTCAAGCCCGGGTCGATCTCTTCGCCGGCCCGACAACGGGCGAGCGCGGGCTGCGCCGTCGCGATCCAGGACTTGAGGTTGGGCCAGGTCACATTTTCGAGGCCGTCCAAAAGCGCGTGCATGGCGCCGCACTCCGAGTGCCCGCAGATGATGATGTCGCGCACGCCCAGGGTGCCGACCGCGAACTCGATCGCCGCGGCCTCGCTGCGGTCCGAGGTGCTGCGGCCATAAGCGTCGCAGGCCGGTACGAGGTTGCCGACGTTGCGCACGACGAAGAGATCGCCCGGATCCGTCGAGGCGAACACGTTTGGCGCGACGCGGCTGTCGCTGCAGCAGACGAACAGGGCGTCCGGCGTCTGCCCGAGGGCGAGCCTCGCGTACATGCTTTTTTGGTCCGGCGT
>JAYVWD010000815.1:0-2369 GCA_043786345.1 Pseudomonadota bacterium | reverse complement strand
CATCGACCAGCTCGGGCTCAAGGCCGTCGTCGGGCGCCCGGCGCGGTTTCAGCTCTACTCCTCGACGCAACGCCCGGGCGACCGGCCGGGCCAGCTCGTCGCGCTCGAGGCGGGCGGATTCCACCCGCTGCCGCCGCTCCATACGCGCCTCGACGCTCACGGCGTCGCGCCCGGCCAGCTCGTCGGCGTCACCCTCGAGGCGGCGATCACCGAGACGGGCCTGCTCGCGCTGCACTGCCTGCACCGGCGCCCCGGCGCCGAAGCCCAGCGCTGGCAGCTCACCTTCGACGTCCGCGCCGTGCAGCACCGGGACGAGGCGCTCGCGACCGAGGGCCTGCCGGCGTCCAAAGTGCCGGCCGCGAAGGTCGCGGCAGCGACCGGCCGGATCGGCTCGATTTACGGGAAAAAGCGGCCGATCGACGCGCCGCAGGCCGACAACCCGAAACCCCTGGTCCGGGAGCTGGAGCAGCTCGTGGACCTGCCGCGCGACCAGTGGGACGGGGCGTTCCTGCGGGCGCTCTGGCCGACAATCGAGGCCGGCGCCAACCGCCGCGGCCGCTCGGTCCCGCACGAATCCACCTGGCTCTGGCTCGCCGGGTTCGCCCTGCGCCCCGGCTACGGCTTCGAGCTCGACGAGTGGCGCGTCGCGGAGCTGTGGAAGACCTACCAGCACGGCATGACCTTCCCGAAAGAGCGCCAGGTCGAGGACCAGTGGTGGATCATGTGGCGCCGCGTCGCCGGCGGCCTCACCCGGGACCAGCAGGAGAAGGTCTTCGACAAGATCTTCCCGGCGCTCCGCCAGGACACCGCCTCATCCGAGCTCTATATGCTCGCGGCCTCCCTCGAGCGCGTCGACATGACGCGGCGGCTGCGCCTCGGCAACCAGCTCGTGCAGCCGATCGCCGCGGGCCGGAAGGCGTTCCTCGACCAGCGCATCTGGGCCCTGGCCCGGGTCGCGAGCCGCGTCCCACTCTACGGCGGCCCCGAGGCGATCGTCCGCCCGAAGTTCGTCGGGGAGTGGCTCGAGCAGGTCAAATCCAGCGACTACCCGAAGCTCACGATGCTTTATTCGCAGGCCGGGCGCCTGGTCGGCGACCGCGAGTTCGACCTGCCCGACGAGCTGCGCGCCAGCGTGCAAAAGCGCCTGACGAACCTCAAGGCGTCGGAGGACCTGCTCAAGGTGACGCGCGAGGTGGTCGCGGTGGATGCGGAGGCGCAGAGCCGGCTGTTCGGCGAGTCGCTGCCGACCGGCCTCGTCCTAACTTGAATCCCACGGTGAGCGCCGCGAGCGCCGCGATCAGCGCGGCATAGACGCCGTAGTTCTCCAGCGCGGCCGTCATCGGGCTTTTGAACGCGTCGGTGCTGGCGTGCACGGCGGCGAGCCGCCAGTCGCCGGCCTCGTCGCGGACAAAGGTCCCGGTCCACTGCGTCTCGAGCGCCAAGGCGCGGTGGTAGGGGAGCTCGGCCTTGGCCGTGAGGGTGCCCGCCAAAACCGCCGTACCGTCGCGCAGCGGCGTCACCCGGTCGCGGCTTTGCGGCAGCAGCGTCAAGGAGCGGATGAGGGCGTGGTCGCCGGAGAACAAGCCGCGAAGCTCGGCCGTGAGCGCCGGCAAGCCCTGGGTTTCCCGGCCATCCGGCAGCGTCACGAGCACGCCGGGCGTCGTCAGCGCGGCGAGCGCGTCCCAGTTCTGCGCCTGCACGGCACTCAAGACCTCATCGCGCACGGCACTGGCCGAGTTCATGCATAGCCTCCTGTCGGGTGAACCATTGTCAAAGCCGCAGGCCTGCTGTGCAAGCTCTGCTTTGTTTATATTCAAAAAACTGATTTCACTGGAGGTTTCAATCATGTCTACGATCCTGCAGGTCGTCCTCGCCGGCCTCGTCGCGACGGCCGCGATGAGCGTATTCCTGTGGTTGCTGCGCGCGACGCGCACCGTCGATGCCGAGCTCGTGCCGGCCCTCGGCGGGCTCGTGGTCAAGGAGGAGCGCCTCTGGAAGCCGGTCGGCTGGCTGCTCCACGTCGTCGTCGGCGTGGCCTTCGCCTTCGTCTACCTCGGTGTCTGGAGCCTCTTCGACGTCACCGGCCCGGCCACGTTCATCCTGCTCGGGGTCGCCGTCGGCTTCGCGCACGGCTTAGTGTTCAGCATCATGCTCGTGAACCTGGTGTCCGAGCACCACCCGCGGAAGAAGTTTCGCATGGAGGTCGGGATGGGCGTCGCGCTGTCTTATCTGCTGGCACACGTGGTCTACGGTCTCGCTCTGGGCGCGGTGACCGGGGCGCTCAACCAACGCTTCGAGACCATGCAGGCGATCGCCCGGATGATCCGCCCCTTCGGCCTCGGCTGATTTGAATCGGGCCCGCCGGCGCG
>JAYVWD010000814.1:0-3682 GCA_043786345.1 Pseudomonadota bacterium | reverse complement strand
GGCATGCAAGGCCGAGGCGCCGTACGACAGCTCGACGCGCGCCGGCTTGAGCAGGAGCGCGCCGTCGGTCGACACGGCGCCGAGCGTTTTGCGCCCCTTGATGAAGGCGGGCTGGTCCTCGGCCAGGACCTCGAAGAAGACCGCTTCCTTCTTCTTGTACTTCGCACCGAGGGTTTCGAAGAGTTTTTCGACGGGGTATCCGGCGTCGTTGGTGACGTCGACGAGGAGCTTGCCGTCGCGCACCTCGGCCCAAAGGTAGGGCGCGACCGGGACTTCCGGCGCGGCGGTCGCGGCGAGCAGGATGATCAGGGTGGAAAGCACGTGGACCTCATAAAAAGACGTCGAGCCCGAGGTAGAGATCCGTCGCCGTCGTCGTGCGCGCCTCGGAGGCCGCGCCCGAGGGCTGACGGGTAAAGATGCGGTAGTCCGCCTGGAACCGCGGCGCCCAGTCTTGCGCCACCAGGAAGATCCCGCCGGCGCCGATCCGCATGAACGGCCCGCGATACCGCCCGGCGCGGCCGTTGGTGCGGAACCAGGCGTCGGACAGGCCGAAGTTGCCGTATGCGAACGGCACGAACGCATCCCGGTCGAGGTCGCCGAAGTAGTAGCGCGCCACGCCTCCGACGCTCACGTCCTGCGTCTCGGTCGAAGTGGTGACGATCTTCCCCGTCCGCGCGTTCTCCGTCGCGGTGTCGGTGCTGCCGGTATCCAGGTCGAGGCTCGGCCCGAAGGTGAAGCGCTCGAAGGGGAACAGCACGTGGCCTCCAAGCGACAAAACTTGGTGCTGTTTATCGCCGTTCCCGAGGTCCGTCCCGCTCGATGTGGCCGAGGCGCTGCCGCCCACCGTGAGCTTCGTGCTGCGCGCCGCGGGCGCGGCGCGGGCCGGGGCGCTCGCCAGCGCCAGCAGTACCGGCGCCAGGATCCGCCGAGAATTCATCCTCAAGGACTGGCACTCCCGACTCGGTGTTGGTCAAAGACCGCGCGCACGCTGAACTCCTCGGCAAAATCCTGATTTCACGCCGAATTTACCAGCCAAAGCTGGTCTTTGCCAGTATTTACCGAATGAATATCGGTGGAAAACGCCGGGGAGTATGGCGGCGGCCTATGAAGGTGGTGTCTTCAGGAAAAAGTGGTGCGAGCGAGAGGACTTGACCCTCCGCACCCTTACGAGCACCGGCTTTTGAAAACTTCGGCTCTACCAAAATATTACGAGATTTTTTGAGCGTTGCGCGCATCCCCGTGCTTGGGTGTCACGCCCGTATTGCTTTTTGCACGGAGACGGCTCCAGGGACCGGAAACCTGCAAGACGCGTTGTAGTCAGGTCGCAGCCTGAAGAGTGAAGGCAAACGTGCTACCCACGCCTTCCACGCTCCGTTCAAGCCAGAGACGTCCTCCGTGCGCTTCGACGATTTCCCTGGCGATGGCAAGCACCAGCCCCGCGCCACTTGGTGCCTCCGGGTTGGGAACCCGGAAGAAGCGGTCGAAAATTTGCTCGTGAAAACTTTCCGGAATGCCGATGCCTGTGTCCTCCACGTAGATCAAGATTTCACCTTGATTGCGTGAGGCGCTGACGGTGACGACTCCGCCTGGCCCTGAAAACTTCAAGGCGTTGCCGAGAAGGTTCGTGAACACATGGTCGATCCGCGCGGGATCTGCCAGCACCTTCGGGAGATCGCTCGGGATCGCCGTCTTCAATGTGACGGCTCTGTCCCGGAAGGTCGACGCCATTATTTCGGTCGCGCCGTCGACGAGCTGAGAGACGGAGACGGCTTTAAGGTCCATCATCGCGCGCCCGGACTCGAGCCGTCCAATGTCCAGGAGGTTCTCGATGATCATGCAGAGGCGCTCAGCGTCGTCGCGCGCTGCTTCGAGCAGCTCGATCTGCTTCGGGACGAGGGCTCCGATTCGCCTCTCGAGGAGAAGCAGCGTCGCCATCCGAATCGAGGTGAGTGGCGTTTTGAGCTCATGCGACACGACCGCAAGCAACCCGCTCTTCATTTCATCCAACCGCCGAAGGTTGGTGACGTCGGCGAGGACCAGGGTCACGCCGACCGGGGTTTTGTTTTCGGCAACGATCGGCACGGCCCAAGGTAGAAAGAATCGCTCCTGGCCCTCGATGAATAGCTGGATGGCATTTTCGTATCCCCTAGACTGGACGGGTTGGAGGGTGGCAAGCGCTCGTTCAAACAGGCGTGACTGGTCAGCTCAGCATCGGCGGCACCCGAAAGACGCTCCTCCAAGCTTCTCACTCGCCGTTCCAGAGCGACGAGGTCGCACACCTTCCGGGTGGCGGCATAGACCTGCGCGGTAGTGCAGGGTTTCGGAAGATAATCCCAGATCACCCTGTCGGTAACCGGAGTCTTGGTCCTCATCTGCTTCTATATCAAGCAGCACTATGGGGAAGTCGCGAAGAAGCTGATCCGGCTCAGTAACACGCTTGAAAACGTCAAAGGCGCACCGCCTGACCTGGCGTTACCGCTTAGGCCGGGCGGGCGAACCGCCGTGATCCTGGTCGGCGGCTTTGGCGGCCTCGGAGTCCATACCGTCCAGACGATCCTGAAGACGTTTCCTGGCATCTACACGAATATGATCTTTGTTTCGGTCGGGGTCGTCGACTCCGGCGGCTTCAAGGGTGAAGAGGCCGTCTCGACCCTGAAGGCGGAAACTGAGAAAATGCTCGGCAACTATGTCCTGCTCGCCTCCCGACTCGGCCTTGCTTCGACTTATCGTGCCGGGATCGGCACCGATGTCGTCGAGGAGGCTGAAAAGCTCTGTTACGCCGTCGCGAGAGAGTTCCCCCTGTCGACTTTTTTTACGGGCAAGATCATCTTCGAGAAAGACCTTTGGCTAAACCGGCTGCTGCATAATGAGACGGGCCTGACGCTTCAAAAACGACTACAACTTGCAGGACACACGATGGTCGTCCTACCAGCGAAAGTATCGTAATCAAGGCCATTCGGCGTGTCTCAAGGTCCTTGATTTCTAAACCGATCCGGACCAGTCTGCGCAATTTTGTGCCGATCAATGTGGAATCATCATGTGGTTGAAAGTTACGCCGGTGGCCGACCGAGTGCAGGATCCAGATGCGTCGCAGCGACCTTTCGGAGCCCGACCTTCGGGAAGTTGACGACCGCCTTGGCGATGCCGAACTCCTCAACAGTTTGCTCGACCATGCCTGCGCCATAAATTTTGTGCATCACCTGTGAGCCTGCGGAGATCGGCGGGGCGGGCGACAGGTCCGGCATCTGACCGGTAGCCAATGCTCCCTGGCGCGCAGCGGTAGGGCTCGAGCCCCGCTTCCCCTCAGTCTCGCGTAGTCGCTGGGCACCGGCGGGCGCCAGGCAGACCTTTCGGACCTCGATCCATCTACCATCTTTGAAGAAACTGCTCGTCTTGAGTCGGATGACTTCGCGCCGAGTCAGGATCTCGAGTCGATGCTCATACTGGGATCGCTCTACGCCGTTGCGCTCGAAGACCTCGCGAAAGAGCTTTCCCGCCGCCTGCTGGTCCTTGGTCGTTAGAGCGCGGAGCAGCCGGAGATCAAAATCACGATTCGACGGCAGCTCCTCGCCACCACCGACAACCGCGACGCCGGAGGGCCGGCAATCGTCGCATAGGCCGCAGCCTTGGTCGTCCTCGTCCCGATCGCCGAAGTGTTCGACCAGCAGGCGCATGCGGCATG
>JAYVWD010000813.1:0-4573 GCA_043786345.1 Pseudomonadota bacterium | reverse complement strand
CCGCCTTGCCGCCGTTCGCGCCCTTTCTCGCCGGCATGGCCGCCCTGATCGGAGAGGTCATCTGGACCCGGGTCGTCGAGCTCGTCGTCGGTAGCTCGGTCTACGCGCCGGCCGCGACGATCACGATGGTCCTCGTCGGCAGCGGCCTCGGCGCCCTGATCTTCGCGCGGAGCCGCGGCGGTCCGGAGGCCGCACGCCGCTGGTTCGCCGTGGCCGCGCTGCTCGCTGCGGCGGCGGTCGTCGCCGTCATCCTCGCGGCGCCGGCCCTCGTGGCCGTGACCGCCGCCCTACATGACTCGCAGGTCCCGCGCTCCTGGCTCTGGATCCTCGACCTCGGCGTGGTCACCGGGCTCGTCGTGCTCCCGGCGGCGGTGGCGTTCGGCGCCGCGTTCGCCGCGGCGCTTTCAGCGGCGGGATCCGCGGGCCCGCGGGCGGAGGCCGTGGGCCGGACGAGCGCCATCAACGCGGTCGGGACGCTGGTTGGGACGCTCGGTGGCGCCCTCGTGCTCATGCCGGCGCTCGGAATCCAGGGCGCGCTCGCCGTCCTCGTCGGCGTGGTCGGCGCGGCGGCCGTGCTCGCGGCACCCCGCCGCCGCGGCGTCGCCGTCGCGGCCGGCGCGCTCCTGGCGCTGGCGTTCCTCGCGCCGGTTTGGTCGACGGCCACGATGACGAGCGCGCCGGGCTTTTTTCTGGCGCGGGCCGGCGGCGGCGCCGATTGGCGGGCCGCGCTCGCGGCGACCCGGGTCCTCTTCTACGCGGACGGCCGCGACCACACGGTCTCCGTCGACCAGATCGGTCCGCACCGTTTCTACCGGAGCAACGGCAAGACAGATGCCTCGACTTACCCGCGTGACGTCGCCAACCAGGCGCTCATCGGCCACCTGCCGGCCCTGCTTCACGGGCACCCGCAGCGGGCATTCGTGCTCGGCCTCGGGACCGGAATCACCGCCGCGGCCGTCCTGCGGCACGGGCTCGCCGCGCTCGACGTCGTCGACATCGAAGGCCGCGCGCGCGACGCGGCGACCTACTTCGCCGCCGAAAACGGCGACCTGTTCGCCGATCCGCGCGTCCATTTCCACGCCGCCGACGGCCGGGCGATGCTGCGGGAGGGCGCTGGCGAGGCCCCTTACGACCTCGTGCTGGTCGACGGCTCCGACCTCTGGACGGCGGGTGCGGGCCAGCTTTTCAGCACCGAATTCTATTCGTTGGCGCGCGCACGGCTGGCCCCCGACGGCGTGTTCGCGGAATGGTTCCACGTGCATGGACTGACGATCCAGGACGTAGCGACCCTGGCCGCGACGTTTCGCGGGGTCTTTCCGCAGGCCTCGCTATGGCGCCTGACCAAGGACGACTTCCTGCTGATCGGCGCCGGCGCGGACCGCGTCTTCGACGGCGCGCGGGTGCTGGCCCTCGCCGGCGAGGCCGGCGCGGCGGGAGACCTCGCGGCGTTCGGCGTCAGCCGGCCGGTCGCGCTCTTCGCCACCTTTCTCGCCGACGGCGAGGACTTCGCGGGGCTCGCGCGCCTTTCGCCGAGGCCGCTGACCGACGACCGCCCGGGCCTCGAGTTCGCCGCGCCAAAAACGCTCTATCTCGGCCTGACGCGGCTACTGGAGCAACAGCTCGAGTCGCGCCAGCGGCATGTTTTGCCCCCGACCGTTCACGGGCTGCCCGACGAGGCGGCGCTGACCGCCGCCGACCGCCTGGCGCTCGCGCGCGGGCTGCTGGCGCGCGAGCGGTTGAGCAAGGCCGACGAGCTCCTCCGGCGCCTCGTGGCCGAGGCGCCGGGCGATCGGCTTGCGGCCGACGGTTTGGCCGACGTTTACGCGGCGAAGGGCGAGGCGGATCGCGCGGCGGGACTCGCGAGCCGCGCCGCGCCCGGACCGAGATAGCCGCGAGGCCCTGCGCCAGAATGTCCACCCTCGACATTCCCCGGGTCGTCGGCTAAAAGTCGTATCACCCTTGGGAGATCGACCGATGAAACGACTCGTAAGCCTTGGCCTCGTCGCGCTTTGCCTCGCGCTCGCCGCCGCCCGCCCCGCCCGCGCCGACGCCCCGCAGGACAGCATCTTCGACCGCGCCACGACGATTCGCGGCGAAGTCTACCGCTCCACCGCCTCGCCCGACGACCTCCGGCGCGCCGACGACCTGATGGCCGAGGCGCTGCGCCTCATCCTGTCGAGCGGCGGCAGCAACGCCGACTGCATCGGCTTCGCCTACCAGAAGTACTACGTCGACTATTCGGCGTCCGTGTCCCAGGACAAGGCCGCGGCCGCCTGCCGACTCGTCGCCGACGAGGCCGTCGCGGAGTTCCTCTGGGCCAAGTTCTATATCGACTATTCGTCGTCCGTCGCGATGGACAAGGCCGCCGACGGCGCGAGCCGCGGCGTCACCGGCAAGCTCCCCATCGTCCAGTTCGCGTGGAGCAAATACTACGTCGACTACAGCGCGTCGGTCGCCGCGACGAAGGCCGGCGACGGCACGAAGCTCGTGTCGTCGGGCGCCGTGTCCTGCATCCAGACGGCCTGGACGAACTACTACGTCGACTACTCGTCCTCCGTCGCGATGGACAAGGCTTTCGCGGCCTGCCGCTGAGGCTCGTCGTCAGAAGCGCAGCCGCAGCCCCGCGAGGCGAACTTCGAACTGATGCCGCTTGGAAGTCGTCGACGAGTTGTCCGCCGTGCGCTCGGACTTGAGGCGCAGGTAGGTCCACGTCACGTTCGCGACGTATTCGACCGGCGCATTCGGCCGGACGAACAGGGACTCCACGAGGTCGACGCCGAGGCCGCCGTAAAAGCCGGCGGCGACGCCTTGCGTCTCGCCGTCACGCTTGTCGGAGCTGCGCGTCAGGCCGAGGCGGCCTTCGGCGGCGAAGCGGAGCGAGCCACTGACCCGTAACGATTGGCGAAACAGCGGCCCGGCCGACCAGAGGTAGGACGAGCTCGTGGTGCGCGACTGGGCGGTGCCGTCGAACGAGGACGCGTTGCGCTGGACGTCGAAGGCGAACGCCGCGACGCTCGTCGAGAAGCGGCGGCCGAGCACGATCGACGAATCCTCGTCGCCGCGCAGCTCACGGCCGACCCGGAAGTAGACCTTCGGCGTCGCGATGGTGATCTCGAAGCGCGACGCGTAGTCGTGGTCCAGGGAGGAGCTGTTGCCGGTGGTGACGCGGGTCGCGCCGCCGGCGTTGCGCTCGTCGTGCAAGCGCGTAGCGTGCCAGGAGACCAGGCTCAGGTCGAAGAGCCGCAGGATGTCGGACGGCGGCGCGCCGGCCGTTCCCGAGGCGTCGCCCTCGTCCGGCTTGGGGCCGCGGCGTTTGCGCTTCTTCTTCTTCGGCGCCGGGGAATTGTCCTGGTAGCCGTCGATCCCGCCCTCGTCGGGGGGCGGCGAGTCGCCGCCGGCGTCGGGCGCGGGAAACGACTCGTCGGACGGCGGCGTGGATTCGCCGTCACCTTGCGCGGCCGCGGGCGCGGCGCAGAGCGCGGCGCAGAGAAGGGCGAATTTCCGCGGCGA
This sequence comes from Pseudomonadota bacterium, assembly GCA_043786345.1. Taxonomy (GTDB): domain Bacteria; phylum Bdellovibrionota_B; class Oligoflexia; order Oligoflexales; family CAIYRB01; genus JANOTL01. The sequence continues at coordinate 1,063 of JAYVWD010000813.1, read as the reverse complement.
GAAAGCCATCAGGGCCCCGGCGTGGTCAGGAAGACGCTGTACGTTCCGGGGAGCGTCGCCGGCGTCGCCGTGGTGCTGGACTTGCTGATGAACTGAAGCCCGTTCCACGTGTAGGTGATCTTCATGCCGTGGCACCCGGCGGCCACGCTCGGCGCGGTAGCCCAAGCCGGCGTGATCGTGATGATCCGGCCGCTCGCGGCGACGGCGATCTGCGCGGCCGGCGGAGTCGGCGCGACCTCGCCGACCGCGGCCTGGGTGCAGGGCGTACCGTCCGCCTTGATGCCGTAGTCCGAGATGACGACGCGCGCCGCGTGCAGCGTGCTCGAATCGGGAAGGACCTCGCGGTCGAAGACGAAGATCGCGGCGCCCGCGGCGTCGACGGTGTTTTCCGGACGGCTGGTCACCAGGACCGGCGCCTCGTTGTCGTTGCCGAGCTCGGCGGTGAGCGAGAAGGTCGTGTCGGCGACGATTGCGCCGGTGATCCCGATCGGCGTGCCGATGACGACCGTCCCGACTTTCCCATATTTCCCGTGTGCCCCGTCCACGTCCGGATGCGGGTCGTAGACGTCCACCTCGTAAGTCGTGCCGAACGCCAGGTCGGCGGCCGGAAACGTCGCGATCCCGTTGGCATCGGTGGTGGCGTTGCGGGCGCGGTCTCTGGCCGAGGCGGGCGCGAGGATGACGCGCGCGCCCGGCACGACGACGCCGCGGCGGAGGACGGTGACGGTGAAGTCGTTGGTGAGCAGGTCGGTCAAGCGGAAGACGGTGATGTCGCGCAACATCGTCGGCTGCACCCAGAAGCCCGGCGTGTCCTGGGTGTTGCCCCGGTCCGGCGTGCGGTTCGGCGGCGTGAGCGTGTCGCTTAAGTCCTGGTAGCCGTCGACGTGCAGATAGAGCGGCATCGCGGTCCCGCCGAACGGGACGCCGCAGAGGATGTATTCGCCCGTGAGGTCGATGGTCTGCCTGGCGTTGAGCGCCGGCAGCGCGTTCGCGCGGCGCAGGTCCTGCACGACGCCGGCGGCGGTCACGACGTACATCGACGCCGAGCCGAGGTCGACGCGGC
>JAYVWD010000812.1:0-1568 GCA_043786345.1 Pseudomonadota bacterium | reverse complement strand
AGCCGCAGGTCGTCGTCGCCGTAAGTGTCCCAGACCGTCTTGCGCCCCGTCGGGCAGGGGAAATTGTAGTAGCGGGCCACGATCATCCCGACTTCGACGCGGCGTTTGCCGTCGGCGCCGACGCCGCGGTCGTCGACCACGAGGCCGACCGGCGCGTCGTTGCAGGCGCGGGCGAAGGTCAGCTCGATGCCGCGCGCCGTGCCGCGTTTGAGCGAGCCGGCTTTGACGACCGCGTATTTGAGGAAGAAGGCGCGCGTCAGGTTCGCCGGCTTCTCGGGCAGCGGCGCGACCTCATAGCGGCCGGCGGGGTTCAAGGCGGCGATGCGGGTGCGGACCTGCTTTTGGCGGCAGTCTTCGCTGAAGCCGTGGGTCCCGAGCTTTTCGGCGAAGCCGACCTCGAGCCGGTTCTTCGACGCGCGCCGGATCAGGGTGCCGACCGGCGTGCCACAGCGGGTCTGGTAGATGGCCTCGACCTCCTGGGCGCTACCCTGGGCCGGGGCGGGGAGGACTTTGACGTCGCTCGTGCGGGCAACGGTGAGGCGCGGGTTTTGCGCGTCGACCGGCATCGCGGCGACCGACTTGTAGCCGGCCGTCGAGATGAAATCCGCCAGGATCTCCAGGGGCTCCGGCATCGACGTGCAGACGACGGAGTCGGCGAGGACGGCCGCGGCGATCTCGAGGCGGTTGTCCTTGGTGGCGCGGACGACGAGGCCGTAAAGCTCGCTGCCGCAGTTCAGCTCGACCTGGACCCGCAGGGCGGCGCCCTGGTAGCCCACGAGGTCGACCTCCTGGATCTGCAGACGGGGGGCGGCCTCCGCGGTCTCCGCCGTCACGGTCGTGAAAGGCGTCAGGATCAGGTTCAAGAGCAGCGAACGCACCAGTTTGGCCAAAGTCATCAATACGACTCGCAATTCAGGTGGTATAAAAGCTCTATGGTTCGACGCAGGTTTTAATACTATTAATAAAATATGTCAATTTCTTTAACAGTTGTTATGAAATCCCCAGTGGTTTCGTGGGGGTTCTACCCCTAAGCTCCCGTTGCGTTCCCGGAATCGCTTTGGTAAGGTGCGCGGGCTATCAACTTCTGAATCCCCGGTCACACAACCGGCATTACGTAGGGGAACGTCCCAGTGAAACGCACATTTCAGCCACACAACCTCCGCCGCCTCCGTGTCCACGGCTTCCGCGCGCGCATGGCGACCCCAGGCGGCCGCAAAGTGATCAAGCTCCGCCGCTCCAAGGGCCGCAAGAGCCTCGCGCCGTCCACCTACAGCAAATGAATGGTCCGGGCCGGCTCCGCGATGGGCGCCGCCGTGGGACGAAAAAATAGCGATGTTCACCTTTCCGAAGGCGGCGCGTCTGCGCAATGCCGCCGAGTTTAAACTCACGTTGGATGGCGGCGCCAAGGCCGTAAACCGTCACGTGATCGTGTTCGCCTTCCCGCGCGAAGAGTCCGCGGGCAAGCGGCCGATGCGGCTCGGGCTCATCGTGTCGCGCAAGGTCGGCAACTCGGTCGAGCGCAACCGCGTGAAGCGCGCGCTCCGCGAGGGTTTCCGCCACCTGCAGGA
>JAYVWD010000811.1:0-4744 GCA_043786345.1 Pseudomonadota bacterium | reverse complement strand
CCAATATGAAGTGAACCATACGGATGAGGCCGCCAAGGCCTACCGCGAGGCCCTCAAGGACCAGCCCCTCCTCGCCGGCGCCCTCCTCGGCCTCGGCCGCTGCATGTTGGACCAAGGCAAGCAGAAACTCGCGATCACTTATATGGAACGCGCCGTCCGCATCCGCCCGCGTCTCACCGAGGCCCATTATCTGCTTGGCAAAGCCTACGAGAAAACGGACAAAGAGAAGTCGCTAAAGTACTATCAATACTTCCGCAAGCAGGCCGCCTCGGATCCCGAGTTCATCGGATATCTGAACGACGTGAAGCAGAAAATCTCTGAGCTCACGGTCGACGGCCCCAAAAGTAAGCAGTAAACCGCCATGAGCTGGAACCTGACCCCCCTTCTGCTGAACCCCGCGAACGAGCCCGTCAGCGCCGCGCGCTTCACCCGGTCGGCCGCCGCCGAGAACACCGCGAAGCTCTTCAACCGCGCGGACCTCTACGATCGCAAGGCCTACGACTGGGCCAAGTCGACCGGCGACTTCCTCGGGCGGCTCTGGGCCCTCTATGGCGAGCCCGACACGATCGGCCGGGAGGGCTTCACGTACCACCTGCGCGACGAAGTCACCGGCAAGGCGTTTTCGGCCTATAGCGCCAGCAGCGGCCCCGCTTTTGGAGGCTGGGGCGCCGAGACCATGAAGCCGGTCCTGGTCCTCTTCGAGGCCCTGCTGGCCCAGACGAAGCCGGCTGACTGCGAGATCGAGTACGACACCGACTACGGCGTCCACAAGTCCGGGTCCCGCCACGGCAAGCCCTTCGACAAGTCGCTGAACGGCGCCGGCCGGCCCCAGGAGGCCCCCGAGCCCGACTCCTACGTGCCCGGCTCGGCGACCGCTGCCGGCGAGCGCGAGGACATCGAGAAGGTCGAGGGCCTGATCGCGGCCGCCGACTTCCCGGCCGCCTACAAGTCGGCCCTCGAGATGCGCGCCCGCGAAAAGCGCCTCTCGGCCGCGACCCGGGTCCGCCTGCGGGCCGCGTTCGACAAAATCGACATGTGGCGGTCGCTGCGCAAGTAAGGCCCGATCCCGGGCCCGCTCAAGCCTCGCCGAAGGCCTTGGCCTGCAGGGCTTGCATCTCTTTGATTTTGTCGCGGAGCATCTCCCCGAGCGAGGTCTTGAGGTACTTCTCGACGTCCTCGTCGGAACTGCCGGTGTTGGAGACGATGCGCTCGTAGAGGCTACGCGTCTCCTCACACACGGAAAGCGTGATCTTGTGCTCGCTCAGATAGTCGTCTATCAGGTCGCGCACGAGGCCGCTGACGTTGAGTCCGCGCCCGGTGAGCTCTTCGTATTGGTCGTCGCGAAGCATCAGGCTGATGCGCTTGAGGGGCTTGTCCATCTACGCATGGTATACCGGGGCACATATATTTCCAATTATATTCAATAGTATGCGTTAATATGCTAAAGTATTGACTTATGCATAACGATGCGTATACTGGGTCTTGTTCTGAACAACGCCTTTCGGAGATCACGGAAATGCAGAGCGATCCTCTCGTCATCGTGGACCAAAAGTGGCTGCGATCCTCACAGGGCCTCATCGCGGGCGTCTGTGAGGGCGTCGGCCGGCGCCTCGGCGTCGATCCCTGGCTCGTGCGACTGGGCTGGCTGCTGTCCGTATGCCTCTTCGGCACCGGCATCCTCGCGTATCTGGTCCTGGCGATTTGCCTGCCGCGGGAGGACGATCCCGTTCAGGGCCAACGCCGCCGGCTTCTCGGCGTCTGCTGGCGCATCAGCCAGCGCACCGGCATGGAAGTCGGCATCGTGCGCGCGTTGACGGTCGTTCTGTCGGTCGCGTCGCTCGGTCTGACGGTGCTCGCGTACATCGTATTGAACTTCGTGCTCGAGCCCGAGCACGATTCCCTCGTGGTCTAAGGGAGGACGACTTTAATGCTTGTCGATCGCTTACGGATTCTCTGGCTCGGTTTCTGGACGAGCCTGCTCGGACGCAGCGAGTCGAGCCACCAGTCGCTCGTGGCGCAGGGCGCCCTCCAGGCCCAACGCCAGCAGCTCGGACGGGTTCGCGAGGCCATGACGAACCTCATTTTTCAGCGCAAAAAGATGCAGGACCGCCTCACGCACGTCGACCGCGAGGTCAGCGAGCTCAAGGTGGACATCCAGCAGGCCGCCAAAGAGGACAAAGACGAGCTCGCGATCCACCTCATCGCCCGGCTCGAAGGCACGCAGGAGGAGCACGGCTTCCTGCGGACCCAGGTCGAGACTCTGGAAAAGGACATCGGTATCGCGCGGGATACCGAGCAGAAGCTCGCCAAGGACATCGTCCAGGCCGAGCAGCTGATGGGCTCGCTCACGTCGCGCTACGAGGCCCTCAAGCTCCAGAAGCGGATCCAGGCCGACCTGCAGCACGTCACCAGGACGCTGCACGCGGGCCAGACCAGCACGGCGTTGGCGCCGCTGTCGGATCAGATCAAGAAGATGGAGGCGGAGATGGAATCCTTCGCCGCCCGCCGCCAGGACTGGGAGCAGGAGTGGGAAAAGATGCGCGCGTCGCGCGTCGCCTCGCGGCACCGCGTGGCCCTGGACCAGATCAAGCAAAACATGAACCCGCGGCGCATCGAGGCCGTGGTCGTTCAGCCCGCCCACTGACGGGCGAAAGGGGAGGTTCACAATGGGATGCGGGCGTTCTTTTCGGCGGCGTAGCCGGGGTTTCCAGGCGTTTGTCCTGGTCTGCCTCGCCGTGTTCCTGGCCGAGCGGGGCATCGAGTTCCCGGCGGCGATCCTCCTCGTGATCGCCGCGAGCAAGGCGTTGCGGTGGTGGCGCGACCCGATGCGCCAGGTGCGGGGGGCGATCCAGCGCGATGCGCGCGAAAACGGCGTGCACATCCCCGACGACGAGGTCGTCTGGGACGGGCTCTTCCGGCTTTACGCGAAGTATGCGCGGACCAGCCGCACCTTCGCGCAGCTGTCGGGGCAGTACGCCGAGATCATCGGGAGCATGTGGCTCGCCCTCAAGATGACGCACGATCTGCGCGAATGGCGCCGCATCGTCGGCGGCGTCGGCCAGGAATGGCCGACGCCCTATGGCGACGGCGAAAGCCCGCTCAAGGCGAGCCTCTCGAAGGGGAAGGTCGCGGCGAAGAAGTGGCAGGAAGCCCACGATGAAGCGCACCAATGGTCCACCTGACGGATCCGCGTCAGAGGAGCTTCATCTCGGCCTTCTGATAGCTCAATAGGCTGCGCCGGGCTTCGAAGAGGTTCTTGTAGGATTCGTAACGAATCCGGAGTTTTTCGCTCTCGCCGCGCACCTGCACCAGCTTTTCGAGGAACTCGACGTAGTCGTCGGCGGTCTCGGTGAGGCGTCGGAGCTTCGCCTCGGAGTGTTCGCCGTTGTCGAGGCGCATGGTGATGCGGGCCCGCACGGTCGGCTTGAGCAGCTCGAGGCGCTCGGCCTCCTTCTTGGTGGTCACGAACTCGAGGCCGATCTTGTTGGCGAGGTGCACGATCTCCTCGAGGCCGAGCTTGTCCCCGGTGCCCGCAGACGATGCCTCAGAATGGGGCTTGTTGGGCTCTTTCAAGGGCGGGATTCCTCTCTCTTTTATACCGAAGATCCACTTTACTCCCGGCCATTCACCGTTCACAAGAGATACCACGCCTAAGCTTAACATACCGTAATCACAAATCTTTTCTGAGGAGCTGCGAATCCTACTTAAAGATTCACACGAAGATTCCGATAATATTGACTGGCCGGCCAACCATTGGGGACAATGTAGGTATCCCCCCTCGTCAAGAACGCCGCCGGTAACAGGGCCAAGGAGTCAACGTGGGCGCGCCTCAACTCGATCTGGACGTCAAACCGCAAGAATTCTTCCGCGAGAAGATCACAGCGGCCATCGCCAAGCAAAAGGTCCAGGTGACCGACGACGTGGAGTTCTACCTGGTGAACCTGCTGTGCGAATTCATCGCACCGGGCAAGCTCGAGACCGTCTCCGGCGAGATGAACGCCTTCGAGACCCCGCTCGCGATGATGCTCAAGAAAGCGCTCGAGGCGCCGCCGACGACCCAGCTGCGCATCTACAAGTACCTGGGCGACACGAGCCTCTATTTCTCCGGCTTCTTCCAGGACTACTTCAACCGCAAAGCCTTCGACATCAACTACTACATCTCGCTCGGCGCGACGGCCTACGGCAACGTCTCGACCCTGATGCGCGACCAGCACTCCGACGAGCATTTCGCCGACATGTACGGCCTGCTCGCCGACAACTTCCGCCTGATGGTCGAGGTCGTGGCCGAAGCGGCGGAGATGCCCGGAAACGTTCAGCCCATGGACATCCTGGCGATCTACGACCGCTGGAACCGCACGAACTCCGAGCGCCTGCGGCGGAAGCTCAACGAGCAAGGCATCATCCCGTTGCCGACCCCGTACCGCGAAAAGCAGTGAACACCCCGCCCGACCTCGCCGCGCTGATGACGGCCGTCGAGGACGAGCTTTCGGCCTACTATGGATTCCCGCTCCTGGCACCCGCCGCGGATCACCTGATCTCGCGCGCCGAGCTGACCGAGGCGCTCGGCGGCCGCGCCGAAAACGAGCCGGAGTGGGGCGCGCGCGCCGGCGTCTGGCTGGTTCCGGATGCGGCGGATGGCGGCGTCTTCATCGGGATCGCCCTCGACCCCGGGCTCACAGCGGACCTTAAACGGGCAGACCCGCGGCTCGGGCTCGGCAACGCCAACCTCGATGCGTTCTGCATT
>JAYVWD010000810.1:0-9691 GCA_043786345.1 Pseudomonadota bacterium | reverse complement strand
CCCTCGTGGAACTTCCTGGCGACCTCGTCGTCGTGGTCCTCGTCGCCGGTCGGGGCCGGCGGCAGCATCGGCTCGCTCAGAAAGTGCGTGAGCTGGATCGGCCGCGGGATCGGCGTCGGCCCGAGGCCGCGGGCGAAAAACACCGGGACCTTGAAGTTCTTGTAGATCCAGGCGGTGACGTGGCTCGGATAGACGTCGTAGAGGTCGTCGGCCTTCGGGCAGGCCGCGAGGATGATGGGCGAGCGCGTGCGCATCGCGAGCTTCACGAAGCCGGTGCGGCGGTTCCAACGGATCTGGTAGCGCTGCGTCGACGGCCGCAGGGCCTCGCGCATGCCGCCGGGCGCGACGGTGATGAGCTCATCCTCGTTGAGCAGGCGCTCGGCCGCCTTTTGGCTGCCTTCCACGGCGCCGTAAAGCGTCGCGAGGTCGCCGAGGTACGGGATCTTGAAGAAGAGGCGGTCGATCAGCGGGCGCGGCTGGCGCCCTTTTTCCTGCTGGATGGCCGTCAGGAGCAGCATGATGTCGTACGTCGCGAGGCTGTGGTTCACCACGATCAGCGCGCGGCCCTTGTTGGGGACGTGCTCGAGCCCTTCCACCGAATGGCGGTGGTAGGCGCGGGCCGCCAACATCAGAGGCATGACTTTTTGGACGAATTCTTCACGTTCCATGGCGAGCGTATCGGCGGCGAAATTGAAAGCTTTATACGGGAAGCTTGCCGCTGAAAACGTAGACACCTGGTCCAGCAAGGAGGATGGGGTCATCGGGATCTTCCTGTTTGACGTAGAGGCGACCGCCCGGCATGTCGACGCCGATCCAGGCGGTACGATCGCTGAGTCCCGTGTTCAAGGCGCAGGCGGCGATCGCGCAGGCGCCGCTGCCGCAGGCCTCGGTCTCGCCGGCCCCCCGTTCCCAGACGAAGGCGCGAAACAGCTCGCCTAATCGGGCGCCGAGCTCGGTCCCGGCGCGCGCCTGGTCGCGGTCGGTGACCGGCTCGCTTTTCACCAAATGAACGTTGATTCCGTCCCAGGGTCCGGCGCGTTGGAGGGCCGGTCCGGCGGTCAGGGCCAGCTCGCGGGAGGCGAGCGCCGTAGTGATCACGATATGGGGGTTGCCGATTTCACAGACGCCGACGTCGGCTTTAAGCAGTTTTCCAACGGCCATCCGGGCGGCGTCGGCCCACGCGACGCGGTCGCCGACGGCCGCGACGCCCATCTCGACCGCGACCAGGGGCCAAGCCCCCGACGGGCGGAGGAACCGGCAGACTTTGGCGGCGCCCTCGACATCGAATACGACCGCATCGGGGAGGTCCCTGAGGTCGCCCTTCTCCTGGTGACGCTTGAGGACGCTCAACGCGGCGCAGCGCAGGCCGTTGCCGCAGTTAAGCGCCAGCGAGCCGTCGCTGTTGACGATGGATAGCGCGTAGGGCGTGAGGTCGCCTGGTTTTTTGGTCGAGAGGATCAGGATGCCGTCGGCGCCGACTCCGGAGTGGCGGTCGCAGAGGGCGGCGGCCTGGCGTTTGAGGCTGTCCTTGAGCACGTCGCCGTCCAGATCGGCGATCCAGGTGACGAGGAAGTCGTTGCGGCAGCCGTGCCATTTCTCGAAATCAAGCAGCATTCAGGCGTCAACCAGTCTGTATCCGCGCCCCCGCACGCTGATCAGAAAACGGGGGTTGCCCGGGTCGGGCTCAAGGTAGCGGCGCAGGCGGACCACGAAGTTGTCCACCGTCCGCGTCTCGATGTCGCCCTTCATACCCCAAACCGTGTCGAGTAGGTACTGCCTCGACAACACCTTTCGGGGGTTCCGCATGAATTCCTTGAGGATATCGGTCTCGAGCGCGGTCAGGGAAAAGGCGCCGTGCGGGGCCTTGAGCTGCAGGAGGTCGGTGTCGAGCTCGAACGGCCCGCAATGGATCATGTTCGGGGGCAGCAGGTCGCCCGCCGCCGGCAGGTCGGCGGGCTTCTCGAAAAACCCGGCGCGCCGCATCATCCGCTTCACGCGCAGCAGAAACTCCTGCAGGTGGAACGGCTTGGTGATGTAGTCGTCGACGCCGGCCTCGAAGCCGCGCAGGCGATCCTCCTCCTTGCCGAGCGCCGTGAGCATCAGGATCTGCGTCTGGTCGTCTCTGTCGCGCACGTACCGGGCGACCTCGAAGCCGTTGAGCTCCGGGAGCATCACGTCGAGGATGATCAGGTCGAACGGGCCGTCTTTGCCGAACTTGTCGACGGCGATCTGCCCGTCGACGGCGGGGACGACGTCATAGCCTTCGGCCTGCAGATTGAACCCGAGCTGAAAGGCGAGGTTGGGCTCGTCCTCCACCAGCAGAATGCGGCGCTTTGCTTCACTCACTTAGGCTCCTTGCGCGGGCAACGACACGAAGAACGTCGTCCCCTGGTTGCGGCCGGGGCTGGCGACCCACACTTTGCCACCGAGGTTCGTCACCGCCGATTTGACGATGTAGAGCCCGAGGCCCGTTCCGGGGATCGCCTTTTTGATCGCCGACTCGCTGCGGTGAAACATCCGGAAGATCCGCCGCATCTCTTTTTTGTCGAGGCCCAAGCCCTGATCCTTGATCGCCAGGACGAGGTCGCCTGTCCCGCTCTCGACGCTGACGACGACGGGCGTCCCTCGCGGCGAGTATTTGAGCGCATTCTCGATGAGGTTCGCCAGAACGAGGGTCAGCGCCGAGCGCGAGCCCTTGAGCAGGAAGTCCGGCGGCTTGGTGACCGTGACGCGGGTCTTCACCGCATGGTCGAGGTACGAGAGCTTGTCGCAGATGGTGGCGACGAGCTCCGTCAGGTCGATGATCTGGTTTTCCTCGTCGAACGTCAGCATGCCGCGGTCGATCCGGCCGGCGAGCAGGATCTGGTCGACGAGGCGGCGCAGGCGCTCGATGTCGGAGCCGATCATCTCCATCATCCGCGCCTTCATGTCGTCGGGCAGGGTGCGGGCGGCCAGCGTCTCGAAGCCAAGCTGGAGGCTCGCGAGCGGGGACTTGAGCTCGTGGGTGACGCTCGAGACGAAGTTGCGCTGCTGGCGCACGGCCGAGGTCTGCCGCTGCCCGAAGACGAACAGCATGATCGTGCCGACGAGGAGCACCGCGAGCAGGATGCAGCCGACGATCAGGATCGCGACCGTCGTTCCCGCGTCGAAATACTGGGTTCCGAAGCGCTCGGCGAGCTTGGCGATCTGGGCCTGCTCGCCGACGAACCAGATGACCCAGATGACGACGATCGCGACCCAGGCGACCTGGAGCGCGACGAAGATCGTGATCGGATGCGACACCCAGCGCAGGCGGCGCATGAGGCGCGTCCACCGCAGGCTGAGTTGCATGGTGTAGGAAGGCCCTCGGTCGGTTGAATTTGCGGCATGAGCGCCGCCGCTCGCCGCTGCTGGCTTCGTTGCTTGTCGGTCACACGAACTCACTAAACTCTCCCTCCGCGCGCCTTGCCATCGACGGCGATCGACGACGCTCATGCCTCAAATTCAACCGACCGAGGACCTCGAGAAGAACGTCAGGTTTTCTTGGGCGCCGCGGCGGCCATCTTTTCCCAGACCTCGCGGGGGACGAACGCGGGCTTGCTCAGCCATTGGCCGCCGTCGACGACGAGGACCTCGCCGGTGATGTAGGAGGCGGCCGAGGAGGCCAGAAAAACCGCGGCCTGGGCGATGTCGTCGACGGTGCCGAGGCGGCGCAAGGGGACGGTTTCCATCATCTTTTTATCGGCACCGAGGGGGGCCAGGCGGCGCATGCCCTCGGTGTCGCCGATGGCGCCGGGGGCGATGGTGCAGACGCGGATGCCGTGCTCGCCCCATTCGCAGGCGAGGTTGCGGCCGAGCGCGTCGATGCCGGCCTTGGCCGCCATGACGTGGGCCTGCATGATCGTGCCCTGGTAGTGGAGCGTCGCCGAGATGTTGAGGATGAGGGACGAGCCCGCGCCCTTGAGCGCCTCGAACGCCGCGCGCGACATGTTGAACGTGCCGAGCAGGTCGATGTCGATCACGGTCTTGAAGCCGTTCGGCGAGAGCTTCTCGGTCGGGCAGAGGAAGTTGCCGGCCGCGCCGTTGAGCAGGAGGTTGAGCTTGCCGTATTGGGCGACCGCGGCCTTCACGGCCGCCTCACACGCGCCCGCGTCGCGCACGTCGCCCGCGATGAAGTGGGCGTCGACGCCGTCTTTTTTCAGCGCGGCGCAGGCGGCCTCGAGGACCTCGACGCGGCGGCCCATGATCATGACCCGGGCGCCGTGGGCGCCGAGGGCTTTGGCGATGCCGAAGCAGATTCCCGTGCCGCCTCCGGTGATGAGAGCGGCGGTGTCGCGCAAGGCGTCTGGGCGGAACGGTGACATCGGCTGAAAATCCTCGCTTGGTTGGGACCCTGGATTATACCTATTCTGCGGGCACCGGCCAGGGAACCCTGGGCAGGTAATGCCCGGCGACGGGCAGGGACCCCTTCCCATACCATAAGACTGACCCCCGCTAGAACAGCCGGGTTCATCCAGGTGACCCATGGACCAAGCGCTCTCCCTCGACCATTTGGCGGCACTGACGCAGGACCTCGAGCGGGACATCCCGCGGATCCGCGGGTCTTTCCCCGATTTCCGGCAGCTCGGCGGCCAGATCCTCGCCACCGGCGGCAAGCGCTCGACCTATGTCCTCGGCACCATCAAGTCGGGGAAGTCCACCTTTCTGTCGGCCCTCATCGCGGCCGACATCCTGCCGCGCGGCTCGGGCGTCAAGACCTTCAATATCTTCCGCGTCTTTCACGCCGACGTGCGGGCGGCGCGCGTGCACTTCAAGTCGCCGGCGCAGCTCGCGGCGATGCTGGCCTTCGACTTCCGGATGCTCGGCGTCGACGTGCAGGTGCCGGAGAACCCGTTCGACCGCGCCGCGGGGCCGAAGATCAAGGCCATCTTCGAGGCCTTCGAGAAGGCGGCCGGCGAGGACGGGCGCTTGGACGCCATCCGCGGCCGCGACGAGGGGCAGGGCTTCCTCGCGCTTTCGCACGCCCGCGTCCGTCAAACAATAAAGTGTTTAGAGGCGATCTACCGGGAGTTCGACGCGGAAACCGTGCTCGCGCTCGAGCGGCGCCACGAGCTCTACTTCGAGGGCCTGGCCTTCGAGAACTACCTGCGCTGGGCCGCCTCGCCGGAGTTCGCGGTCATCATCCAGGAGATCGTCGTCGGGATCCCGTTCCTGCCGCGGCTCCCCGACGGCATGGCGCTGGTCGACTGCCAGGGCTCGGACAGCCTGAACCCCCTCGACTTCGCCGCGGTGGACGCCGCCCTGCACCGCGCCGACCAGATCTTCTACGTGGTGAACTCGCGGCTCGGCCTCCGGATCGCCGACCGCGACCTGCTGGGGCACGTGCAGAAGGCCGGCCTCGGCGACAAGGCCGCCCTGATCCTCAACGTCGAGGCGTACGAGCCGCTGACGCAGGCCGAGCTCGACAAGCTCGCGGCGAAAGCCCAGGCGGATCTGGCGGGCTTGGGCCTCCCCAACATCCGCGTGATCATCGTCAACGCCTTGCTCGAGCTCTTCCGCTCGACCAGGCCCGACGAGCTGACGACGATGCGCGGCATGTGGGAGGGGCGCGGGAACGGCGCCGTCCTGCGCGGCGTCGAGGCCAATTTCACGGACCTTTTGCGCGACCTCGCCGACGCCGTCACGAACGACGGCTTCGCCTCGACCGCCCGCGTCGTGCCGCTCCTCGTCCAGCGCGCCCAAACCACGGCGAAGGCGCTGCTCGCGCGCGACCGCCAGGTCTTCGGCGTGCAGAGCAGCGAGCTCGGCGAGAAGGAGGTCCGCCTCGCGCTCCGCCGGATCCTGGACGGCGAGCGGACCGAGCTGCACAAGCGCCTCACCAAGAAGACCTTCGACCAGTTCGACAAGTTCGGCCCGATCCAGGCGGAGCTCCAGGCCTTCATCAAGGCCGGCGTCGCCGCCATCGCGAAGAGCCACCCGCTGCCGGAGAGCCAGCGGGCCGCGACCCGCCACGGCGCCGTGATGGCCGGCGCGATCGAGGCCTTCAACACCGAGTGGACGCTCTTCGACAACGCCGTCCGCCTCAAGCTCGTCAACCCGTTCATCGAGGACGGCTTCGTCACGATCCTGGCCAGCATGGCGAGCATGTACAAGCTGATCCCGGGCGTCATCGCGCCGAAGCTCGCCGAGGACTCGGTGCACGCCCTGCCCGAGCACGCGCATGTGATGGCGGGCTTACGCGAGCGCCTCGCGCGCCTCGCCCTGTCCGAGACGGTGCCGGAGGTCCTGCGGCCGATCGTCCTGCTGCCGGTGATCGAGAGCGGCCTGGCCGGGGAGTTCTATGCCAAGCGCCTCTATGAGGTGGTGAAGGCGAAGATCACCCGCAAGGTCGCGCCGGCCGAGGCGAATCTGGGGAAGGTGACGAAGCTCTGGGAACGCACGCTGACGCAGGCCTTCAAGGCCGCCGCCTCGGACTCGGAGTTCTCGGTGAGCAGCGCCAAGGAGAACTTCCGATTCCAGTACTTCGGCAAGATCGCCGAGGCCCTCTTCGCCCGCTTCGAGGAGGTGGTGATGGCGAGCGTATCCCTGCATTTCGACGAGATGAAACGGCTCGCCGACGCCAGCAAGCTCCTGCTCTCGGCCCCCGACCGGCAGCGTATCGAGGCGTACCTCAAGGCCCTGTAATCGGCGCGGCCGCGCGTCCGTAACCCGTCGATTTGCAAGCAAATCAATGGATGCGCTTGGCGATTCGTTAAAGATCTCCCGCCTTTGGTCGAAGGGATCGGCGCCAGGTGTCGGTCAGAACCCGGTCGAAACGGAAGGGCATGGGGCTATGAGCAACGTTTTGAGGAAAGGCGCACTCTGCGCCCTCGTCAGTCTTGGTTTCGGCGTAAGCGGCTGCAAGCTGTTCGGCGGCAAACCCGCTCCCGAAGGGCTCGGGGATGTGAAGTCCGTCGCGAAAGGCGCCGACGAATGGAAAGATTCGAAGGGCGCCGTCTGGCGGCTCGCCGACCAGAAGCTCGACTGGGAGCACGCGGCCGACTACTGTAAAAGCTTCGCCAAGGCGTCGAAAAAACGCTGGCGCCTGCCGTCCCCCGACGAGCTCGCGGAAGCCCGCGCCGGCGGCATCGCCTCGAAGCATAATGAGGCGTTTGGCTGGGTAACCCTCGGCAACACGTGGAGCGCGGAGTGGGACGTGAGCCTGGAAGAGACGGCTTCCGGTCTCTACATCAACATGGACGACGGCACCAAAACGCGAACCGTCGTCGACGACCTCGAATTCACGACCCTGTGCGTGCGCACCGATACCTCCCAGGAAAGCCACGCCTGGTCCGACGGCAAGGGCGAGGACTTCTGGTACCTCGACGGGCAGATGGCCTGGCAGACGGCGGCGGTGAGCTGCGAGGAGCTCGCCAAACGCCGCCACCAGCCGTGGCGCCTCCCGAGCCCCGACGAGCTGGCACAGGCCGTCAAGGACGGCATCCAGACTCCTAAAAACAAAGCCTTCGGCCGCGACTATCTGAACTACACCTGGAGCGCGGGCATCGCGGCGATCCTCGACAGCCAGCAGGCTTTTGCCCTCGACCTGCGGAACGAAAAGCAGCACCTGGTCGATGTCGGCGAGGAGCTGGCGGTCATTTGCATCTCCGGATCGGCTGCCGGGCCGTCCCCGACCACCAAATGATTCCGGTGCGCGAGACGGGTACCTCGAGGCCGGCCAACCGGACCGGTAAACGGCCTCGGGGCGCTCAGCCGACGTCACGGAGCGCCGCGACGCCGCCGAGGAGTTGGTGCGCGCCGCGAACGACGCGAAGGGCGCGTTCCTCGCGGGCTTGAGCCACGAGATCTGCACGCCCCTCAGCGCGATCCTCGGCTTCACCGACATCCTGCTCGCCGAGGCAGGGGGTGATTTAAGTATGCCAGGCCCCCGCCGATAAGCTCGGTGGAGTGGCCCATAACCTTGACGACCCCCATGAACGTCCCCGCGGATGGCGCGATCGTCCTGATCGGCGGCGACAGCACCGAGTGTTTTCTCGTCGAGAGGAAACTCAAGAACCTTGGGCTGATCACGGTGAAGCGGTATGACCGCGCCGGGCCGGTCCTGACGTTGCTCGAAGCGCGCGAGCTCGACCTGATCTACCTGGTCGGCTCGCCGGTGGACATGGATGCGTTGACCTTCATCCGCGCGGCGCGTAGCGGGAAGATCCCCGCGGGCATTCCGATCTTCCTCGTCGTGCGCCCGAACGCACGGCTACCGGGGTCCGAGAAAGAGTTCCTGAAGGCATACGGCGTCACGACCATCAAGATGGGCATGGACGATGAAAAGGCCTTCAGAGCCTCGATCCGCCCGGCGTTCCAGGACTCCTTGAACAAGGCGTCGGTCGTGGCGCGGCTCGAGGCCGCGAAACGGCTCCTGCGCGACGGTCTCACGTCGTGGGCGGCGAAGGCTTACGAGGAGATCCTGGCCGAAGAAGCCATCAACGTCACGGCGCGCGTCGGGCTGATGCGGGCGTCGGCGGCCAATCCCGGGGTCTATTGGACGCAGCTCCAAAAGCTCCTGGAGCAGGACCCGAAGAACTACTATTTCAAGTTCGAGCAGATCGACCGCCTCGTCCAGGAAAGGCGCGCGGAGGAGGCACAGGGTCAGCTCGAAGGCGTGATGGAGCAGCTCAAGCAAGACGGCGAGCTCTTCTGGCTGGTCGAGCTCGGCGTGCTCTGCGTCGCCGAGAAGATCTTTCCGTTCTGCTTCAAGCTCATCGAAATGATCCGCCGGAAGGCGCGGAAAGAGCAGCTGTGGCAGGGTGACCTGCTGGAGAGCCGGACCCACCTCGCCGCCGGCAGCGTCGACGAGGCCACGCGTTTCCTGGCGGCGGCCATCCGCCACGCGCCCGGGCCGCGCGCCGAGATCGAAAACCTGAGGGCCATCCTCGCGCGGAAACGCGGCGCCTTCCAGGAGGCCGCCGGGTATTACCAGGAGGCGCTGCGGCTGGCGCCGGAAGACCACCGCGTGGCCTTCAACATCGGCCTCTGCCACGAGCACGCGGGCGACGCGATGCAGGCGCTCGGCTCCTACAAAAAAGCCTTGGCGCTGTCGCCGTCCTATGTGCGCGCGCAGGCGAAGATCGACGAGCTCGAGCGCCGGTTGACCGACGGGGCGGTCCCCGTTGGTTGAGGCCGCCATCGTCGCGCGCGTCTCGCGGAAGCGGGCGCTGCTCTTCTTCGCCGCCGACGCGCTCAAGGTCGCCGCCCTGGCCGGCGCCGCCGCCTACATTCAGCACCCCATCGCCGTTGGCGCCGCGGTGGTCTGGAGCGCGGTCCTCGGTTTCTTCGTCTGGAAACGCCTGCAGACCACCGGCCTCGGCGGCTCGCTCGAGCTTGGGTAGACGGTGCTGCGTTTTCGCGCCGGCGGCGGCACCGGGATCGTCGACGAGCTGGCGCTCGCCGACGTGACGGGCGCGCGCGTCGAGATCTGGCGGCTCCAGCGCCTGCTCAAGATCGAGGGCCGCGGCCGGGAAGCGGCGCTCTTCCTGCCCGACATCTACGACATCCCCGTCGAGGAGCTGCAGGTCCTCATCGAACGGCGCCTCCGAGCACCACAGAAAATCACTCAAAATCTGTCGAGAAATGGTCGGATGCTAGGCGCCGGCCGGAGCCGAAACCGGAGTTTACGTCGCGTAAATGAGGATTTCGGCGATGGTCGGCAACGACGCAG
>JAYVWD010000809.1:0-1552 GCA_043786345.1 Pseudomonadota bacterium | reverse complement strand
GAACGACGAAAATTCGGCGGCGCGTCAAAAGCCGGCGCGCCCCGGGCGTAAGACCGAAGTTGGCGGCCTCGATGACGAGCGGGCATCGAATGAGACGGGCCTGCCGAACCGACACGGCATGCGAGACGGCGGCCAGGACCAGAACATCGGCCTCGGCGCTCAACGCCTCATCGCGCCTCCCACGCGCGTGTTTCCGGCGAGACGCTCGGGGCGCAACCTGCCGTTTTCGGCGGCGGCGAGCAGAGCGCGCGGGGCGAAGCCTTCCGGACGAAGCGCCGCGAGGCGCTCGTCGCTGACGGCGACGATCCGTGCACCCAGCTCGGAGAGGCGCACCGCCGCACCCTTGCCGACGGCGCCAAAACCCTGGATCGCCACACGACGCCCCTTCAGTCGCCCACCGCAGGCGGCACGCGCGGCCCAAGCCACGCCCAAGCCGGTCATATGCCGCCGGTACCCCGTCAGTTCCCGAATCTTAGGCGGCATTTTGCGCGTGCCGGCTCCCGCCGTGCGAAGCTGGGGCACGCCGAGGGCGTCGTACAAGGCCGAAAGCAAACGATCACTTGCGCCCATGTCCTTGCCCAGGATGACGCGGCTCATCAGCCAGGGCTTGGCTGCGGCGGCAAAGCTGCGCACCATCGCGATCAAGCGAGGATCGTCAGGGTGCGCGCGCAGACCGGCTTTGGCGCCGGCGATGGGAACGCCGTGGCCGGCGAGCTTCCAGGTCATGCACCGCGCGAGATTCACGACCATGGTCCGGCTGACGGCGGGATGGACGCGCAGGCCGCCGAAGGCTAAGCGGGAGGCACGGCCGTCGACGGCGAGGTAGCCGATAAGGCCGCAGGACCGGTCACGAACTTCGAGAACCTCCACTTGCCGCTACTGGGCGGCCTTAACGACGGCGCCCCAAAGGCGCGTGTAGGATCCCGTCGCCTCATTGATCTCAAGCGCTTGATCGGCGTCGATGTCCTTGAGTTCCGTGACCGTTTTTTTACGGTTAGGCCACTCGACGACGATCCTCTGCGCGCGCTCGTTTTTCGCCAGGCCGAAGTGCAGCGACAGGCTCGACACCGAGAAGGTGCCGCCCGATTGGACCTCTTTGACCTGGCGGAGCTTGCCGGCTTCGACGGTCACGCGCGCGCCGATGGCCGAGGCGTTCGTACCCGGAGCGGCCTTGAGCCGCACGTTCAACCAATGATTGCCCGTCCCAGTGTTGTGAAGCAAAAGGCTGGGCCAGAGATCTCCGTCAATACCGCCCCCGTTGTTGAGGAGGACGTCGAGTTGACCGTCATGGTCATAATCTCCGAACGCCATGCCGTGACCCTTGCCCCAGAGAGACTTCATCAAGAATGGGGTTTTGTTGACGAAGGTGCCGTCGCCGTTGTTCTGGTAGAAAAGATAGGGCTCGATCTGCTGGATGTAGCCGCCGCCGCACCCCATGGAAAAATCCTCATGGCCGTCGTTGTTCCAGTCGGCATGGGCAAACGACATGGAGGCCAGGGGCATGAAGCGGGCCTGCTTGCGCATGTCCGTGAACGTGCCGTCGCCGTTGTTG
>JAYVWD010000808.1:0-11168 GCA_043786345.1 Pseudomonadota bacterium | reverse complement strand
CCGCCTTGACGGCGCGGACCCAGGTGCCGGTCTTGCTGACCGTCGTGCCGAAGAAGCCGAGGGAATCCTTGTCCTCGGGGAGGATGTGCACGGGGAGCTTGTCGTGCGTCGTCGCGTCGAACTTCTGGATGCGGTGCGACGCCGTCATCACCGCGCGCGGCCGACGATCGTGCCCGAGCAGAAGCTGTGGCCGGCCTCGATGACCGGCGGTTGACCTTCGTGCGTGACGACGTCGATCGTGAAGGCGACGGTGGACCAGCGGCGCGCGTCCGACGGGCCTTCGGGGACCGGCGCGGGCGCCGGCGAAGGCGGCGGGGAGCGCACCGTTCATGATGGTTCGGCCGTAGATTTTCATGTGAAAAATCTTCGATGGCTGGACGCAGGGAGGCGTCGCAAGGTGAAACCTGAGAAATAAGAGTTGGAACTGAACATGAGAGCACGGAGGCGGGTGAGAGGCCGCAATGCCAAGTGATGTGGGGGAAAGGACGGGCGCGAAAGGTGTGGCTTTAGACGAAGACGCGGCCGCGCGCCATCTCGGGCATCCGCGCTGCGAGGACGGGTAGCATGGTGGTGCGAACATTGAAGTAGGGGCGCTTGAAGGGAGCGTCGGAAACCGTGGTCGAAAGACTCAGGACCGGCGGCACGGCGAAGGCGTACTTGACGGGGATGCCGAGCACGCCCGCGTGGACGTTCTTCTACTTCTTCTTCTCGCGCCGCGTGCGGGCGTGCGGCCGGCGGGCGAGCCGACGAAGTGTGCTCCCTTCAGCTGCGCGTATTTGGCGTGCGTACGGACCCGGTTCGTCTGCTCGCAGCGGACGATGAAGCACTGGGTGTTCAGGTTCCGCTAGACGAAGACCTGAAGCCCGGAGTGGTCTGAATTGGTTTTTTGGCGGACATGGCCGCTTGTCGGCTCGACCGCCAGAAACCCTTGAAAATTTTTGGGCGAAAACGCGAAAACCGGGCGAAAGCCCGGTTTATCCATTTACTTGTGGGCGATCAGGCCGGCCGCGATATCCTTGGTTTCATCGACCTCACGGTGGTTGATGCGGTCGTAATACGCGGTGCGGAGCTTGGCGGCGTAATGTCCGTCGCCGTCTTTGGTGAGCGTCAGCTCGGTGAGCGCGCCGTCGACGGGGCGCAGGTCGCGGCTGCAGCGGACGTCGGCGGCGAAGACGCAGGCGAGGCCCAGGCCGAGGGTATCCGTCTGGTCGACGGCCTGGCCATTCAGGCGGTCGTAGTACGCGGTGCGGAGCGTCGCGTCGAAGGCCTTCCCATTTTGCGTCAACGCCAGCTCGACGAGGTCGCCGTCCACCGGGCGCAGGTCGAGGCTGTAGGTGCGGTCTTGTTTCGCGGCGGCTTTCGCGAGCAGGCCGGTCGCCAGAGTCTTCGTCGCGTCGATTTCTTTGTGTTTGATCCGGTCGAAGTAGGCCGTGCGCAGCGTCGCGTCAAACGCGCCGCCCGCCGCCTTCACGAGCTTCACTTCGGTCAGGCCGCCGTCGACGGGGCGGAGGTCTTGGGCGCAGACGATCGCTTCGGGACCGATCTTGCACGCGAGGCCGCTGGCGATCACGGTCGTCTCGTCGATGGCCTTGCCGTTCAGGCGGTCGAAGAAGGCCGTGCGGAGCGCGGCCGTGTATTTGCCGCCGGCGTCTTTCGCGAGGCTCAGCTCTTTGAGGTCGCCGTCGACCAGGCGGGAGTCGAGGGCGAAGACGAGGGGCTTCGGGGCGCCCGAGCCGGCGCTTTCGAGCGGGGCGGCGCCTTGTGGCTGGGCTTGGCCGCAGGCGGTGGCGAGGAGGGCAAGGCCGAGGATCGAGGTCAGGGTCGCTTTCATGGGAGGGTCTCCAATATGGTGAACAGAGTTTGTTTCCGTCGGTAAGCGGTCGCCAATATACTGCAAAAAGCCGCGCCAAACCGGGTGCTTGGTCGGGAAACCGTTCACGGAGCCGTGAACGGCGGGAGTCAACTAAGCTTCTTTCGCTCCGACCACGAACCTGGCCCCGTGGCCGAAATTCCCTTTTGACGACCAAGGTTTGGACGGTGTCTCAAGCCCCCACCATCTACGCGTACCGCAACCTCGGCGCGTTCCTTCTTGGTCTAATGGTGGAGGCGATCGAGTTCAGGGAGTTGAAGAGCAGGTGCGGATTCACCTGCGCGGTCAGCGCCGAGATCTGCGCCTTCATCGTCAGGGCCACGGCGCGCTGCTTCGCCAGACGCGCCTCCTTGCGGAGCTCGAGCACCAGGAAGATCGTCGCGGAAAACGCGCCGAATACGATCCCCGTCCGGTAGTCCGACAGATCGGGCTCGCCCCAGCGCCACCCGAGGGCGGGCGTGAGCAGCGTGACGATCCTGAAGCCGAGGTACATGCCGGGAAGCATGAACAGCGAGCCATGGACGAGCCGCGTCCCGGCCTGGCGCTCAACGAACGCCCAGCCGCGGCGGTGAAAGTAGCGCTTCTGCAGCTGCCCGACCGCAAAGCCACCCCAGAAGCAGGCAAATGCCACGGTCTCGGAGATGACCAGGCTTTGGAGGAAAGAGGTGGCAAAGCGGTCCGCATTGGAGAACAGCCCGACGAACAGCAGGTCCGTCAGCGGCGTCCAAATGAGCGCGAAGCCGGCGTAAGCCTTGAGGATCTTGCGCGCGGCGCCCGGGTTCATTGACGTGTCAGCTCTTCGACGAAGAATTTGGTGGCCTGGTTGTCTTGGAGCTCGGTGCGCAGGAAGCGCATCTTGCTCGCTTCTGCGACGACCGCCGCCCGCGCACCGCAAGGGAGGACGCGCGTGGACACTCATCCGGGTCCTTACCCCAAGCCGCCGTTTCCTAAGCAAAAAAAATGGTGACCCGGGCCGCGAGTCCGCGCTCACGCCAAGGCCCCTTTACCCATGCTCGCCACGTCCCAGGCTCGGGCAGACTCCAGGACCTGGTCGCGCTGATCACCGGCGGCGATTCCGACATTGGACGGGGATCTGAACGCTGTAGATCGAGGCCCTTGCGCGCATCCGCCCACGGCGGTTGCAACTGGCGAATGCCGGACGGCGAGGGGGTTTCCGACGAGCGGCCGGGCGTTGAACGGCCATCCCTGACGGGAGGCCACGACAATGTTCACGAGATAGCCGTCAGTCGCGCCACCACAGCAATGAAAGGGTCATCTGGCTTCCCGTGACGACGGAGTCCTCGATCAGGCTCGGCCGTTCGCCCGCGACCGCCGGGAGCCAAAGCGCGGTCGGAACCTCGCGCGGTCCGGCGGGAGCCTTGGGGCCGGGTCCGCGGAAAAGCTGAAACGCGGCGGTTCCGGCGCTGAGCGTCTGGAGGGGCTCGAGCACGAGCGGCATGTTCGTCGACTGCGCGAACCACCGGCGCTGGCCGCGGTCGTGGCAGACGAGCATCGCCGGATACGACGACAGCTCGACCAGCCGGATGGCGGTTGCCGTCAGGCTCGTCTGGAACTCGAGCGCAAGCTCGCGCACGGTCGCGAAGGTCACGGGGCTGTGGCGCATGCGGCGCTTGAACATGAGGCGCGGCAGCAGCAGGTCGACGGCGAAACGGTTGGCGCGGCGCTCCGGGTTGGCCTTGCCCCACTCGGCGACGAACTGCCCTTCCTGGCAGGCGAAGGCGACCTTGCCCCGGTCGTGCATCCAGTGGCCGAGCTCGTGCGCGGCGGAAAACCGTTGGCGGGGGCGCGGCGCGTCGGCGTTGATCGTGATGATCGCGCGGTCGTGGGCGCCGATGATGCGCGCCTCGCAACCCTCGAGGCTTTCATAGACGATCGTCGCGCCGCAGGCCTGTGCGATCGCCTCGACGTCGAGATCTCGGGGCTCGTCGATGCCGAGGTGCTCGAGGAGCAGATTCGGCGACGTCAGCCTGGGATAAAACCCGGACATGTCGGTATCAATCGTCCGACTCATCGACCAGGACTCCCAGCTCTCGCAGCTGCAGAAGGCAGCTTTCCACATCCGCGTCCGAGAGCTCCTTGAACTCGCGATGCTGGACCGTCAAAAACGCCGACTGCATCTGCGGGTTGCGTGCGAAGACCGAGGCGAGAAGGGTGCGGCGGTCGCCGGCGGCCTCGGGCAGGTCGATCCAGCCGCGCTTGAGCGAGGCGGAGCGCTTCTGGTATTCGACCGCCGCGGCGCGCAGGTGGCGCTGCCGGTAAGTCTTGGACGCCGTCCGCAGGATGTCGCGCACGCTGGCCGCGGCCAAGGACGGATCCTCGCCCTCGCTCACGGTCTCGGCGAGGAGCTCCTCGTCGGACTGGCTCAACACGGCTTCCGCCATTCCATTCATGAGGCCGGAGAGTGCGGTCTCGTGCCGGCTGCTGCGGTCAAACATAGTCTTCTCCCATTCGTTCCATCCGCTGAACGCCCCGGCGGAGGCGCTTGACGGCCGTTTCGTAATCCGTTTGCGTGATCCCGAGCTGGGCCTGGACCTCGGGACCCTTCATGCCCTGCTTGAAGGCCTCGACGATCATAAGGACCAGATGGTCCTGAGCGAAGAGGCGCTCGATGCGCTCGACCTCCTGCCGGGCGCTCGCCTCGCGGTGCGCGCTCGGGGCGGGGGACGCGTACTCGAGCCCGAAGAAGTCCTCGCCGGGGATCGTGCTTTGCTCCTCCATCCAATGAGAGGAGACGCTGCGCATCACGCCGCACAAGTGGCCCACGATGTCGACCGCCTCGCGGTTCCAGCGGCGCTGACCGGCAAGGGTCGCCGTGATTGCTTCGCTCAGCAGGTCCTCGAACGTGGCGGCGAGGGCGCGCGAGCCGAGCGCCCGCATGCGGTAACGGGCATAGGAGCGAAGCCTCAGCAGTGCCGCGTCCGCGAGGCCTTCGATGGCCGTCATGACCTCGGTGGGGCTGGCGGCGCCCCGCATGTCGGCCGTGGGCTTGGGGCGCCCGGCGGTGCTATCCGGACCAGGATCGTGCATCGAGGCTCCGATTTGGTGAACGGCTGCTTTCATCGTCGTGCAAACCTCATGCCCTGAGGGCGGTCCATGGTCTCACTCATCCATGCCGGCCGCACCAAGAACTTGGACAGACCGCCCGCCAAAAAAACTTTTTCATGGCCCGTGTCCGACTCTCCGTCCAGCCCGGCAGTAAGCCATGTCCCATGAACGAGACCAAGCGCCGATTGATAAAAAGGAAGGACATCCAATGCTTCAACAAGCCACTGGGGACCGCTCTAAGGTCCTGAACATCGCCCTCGCCGAGATCGAAAAGCAGTTCGGCAAAGGCGCCATCATGCGCATGGGCGACGACAAGGACCGCCCGCAGATGTCGGTGACCCCGACCGGGGCCCTTTCCCTTGATATCGCCCTCGGCATTGGCGGGATCCCCCACGGCCGCGTCGTCGAGATCTATGGTCCTGAGGCCAGCGGCAAGACGACCCTGACCCTCCAGATGGCAGCCGAGACCCAGAAGCTGGGCGGCGTCGTGGCCTTTATCGACGCCGAGCACGCGCTCGATACGGCGTACGCCAAGAACATCGGCGTCAAGATCGAGGACCTCCTCGTCTCCCAGCCGGACAACGGCGAGCAGGCGCTTCAGATCGTCGAAACCCTCGCGAAGAGCGGTGCGGTTCAGCTGATCATTGTCGACTCCGTCGCGGCGCTCACGCCCAAGGCCGAGATCGAAGGGGAAATGGGCGACAGCCACGTCGGTCTCCAGGCGCGCCTCATGTCGCAGGCCCTGCGGAAGCTGACCGGCGTCGTCTGCCGCTCCAACTGCACGATCATCTTCATCAATCAGCTGCGCATGAAGATCGGCGTCATGTTCGGCAACCCCGAGACGACGACGGGCGGCAACGCGCTGAAATTCTACGCTTCGGTGCGCCTTGACGTGCGCCGCATCGCTTCGATCAAGCAGGGCGAGGAGGTCGTCGGCAACCGCGTCCGCGTCAAGGTCGTGAAGAACAAGACGGCGGCCCCTTTCAAGGAAGCGGAGTTCGACGTGATGTTCGGCAAGGGGATTTCGGTCTCCGGGGACGTCCTCGACCTCGCCGTCACCAAAGAGATTATCGAGAAGGCCGGCGCCTGGTTCGCCTATAAGGGCGAGAAGCTCGGCCAAGGGCGCGAAAACGCGAAGGATTTCCTCGAAAAGAACCCTGCGATCTTCAAGGAGATCGACCGGGCCCTGCGCGTGGCCTACGAGATCAACGGCGCGAAGAAGCCTGAATTGGCAGAAGCGCCGGGGGCGGCGCCCGTGCCCGCGCCCAAGGACCTCAAAGAGTTGCCCCGCAAGAAGGCCTGAGGGCCCCGGTCTCCGTGAGTTGGCAGGTTCGACCAGCGTGCAGATGGCTTCGCCTTCGAGGAAGGTCGATTCCGGGTTCAGGGTCAGGCTCGGCTGCCAGAGCCCGCCGCTCAAGTCCGCGTGATGGCCAGTGTATTTCATGGTCGGCGTGACATTGGTCGTTACCACGTTTTTATAGACACGGACGACTTGCACCTCCGAAGCCACGAACTCGGACTGCGCCGCGAACTCGAGGAACTCGTAGCTCTTGCCGTTCATGACGAGCGAGCCCTCGGCCTTGCGGACGATTGGGAAGGCCTTCGCAGTCGACGTGGTGCAGAAGTCCGGGGTCGGGGCGCCGCCGTTGATGCAGCGTCCTGCTCGACTACGCGCGCACGGGCCTCGACGACCGCCGCCGTGCGCCAGCAGATCCACGCCAAGCTCCTGACCGCGCTCGCCGGCGTCGAGCAGCTGGTCCGCGGCTCGCCCCAGGAAGAGACCTACCAAGTCGCCATCGACCTCTTTCCCTGGACCTGATCAGGATCGTCGTCGCGCGACCTGCCCGCCTTATCCACCGGGCTTTGTCGAAAACTCCAAGGCCCCGGTTTAAGGGCCCGGTGTAAGGAGGCCGAAACATTGGTATATGAGACTCGTCCCCGGAAAAGTCGCTGCCGTCCTCGCGGCGTTCGCAGTCGCGAGCGGCCCGCTGGCCCACGGCGCGGCCAACGTCCTCGACCTCCAAAAGCAGCGGCGGGACGAGAAGATTCCGCACGCGAAGCTCGAGAACCTCAACCCCGGCGTCAACGTCTGGTACCTGCTCGAGGTCACGGCCCCCGCGCCCAAGACCTTCACGTACAACCTCTGGAACACCGCGCCCGAGTCGCAGACCCTTCACCTCGACAAGGGGTACGCGATAGGGCTCGTGATCGAGGCGAAAGACGGCACGAAGACCAAGTGCAAGCTCTGGACGGACAAGGGCGGCGGCGCGCTCGCCGAGGCGCGCGCGCAGAAGCGGCCGTACATCCCGCTTTGCGACGGCAAAATCCAGCTCAAGAGCGCCGCCGAGGGCCACCAGTCGTTCAACGAGTGGTGCTCCGACGTGCTCCGCCAATACCTCCCGGGCGGCGAGGGCGTGATCACCTTCGTCAAAAACCGCTTTTTGCAGGACCATGAGCTCATCACCGCCAAAGCGGAGCGCGCCGAGGCCGACAAGGCCGCCGCGCCGCCGCGCCACGGCCCGCTCGAAGCGCTCGTCGCCAAGGCGTTCAAAGGCACCAAGCTCGAGAAGGGCAAGCTCGGCCTCAAGACCACCGGCAAGTCCGAGACGATGGTCGCCGGCCGCTGGTATCCGTCGGCCTCGGAAAAAGGCGTCTTCGTCAGCCAGATCGAGGCCTCGCTCCTCGCGCCCGAGGTGACGGCGACGTTCGCGCAGCGGGCCGGCGCGATGCAGGCGGTCGAGGAGAAGGCCGTCGTCTATCTCGTCGCCTTCGACCTCAAGGACTTCAGCCTCGGCTACGCCCTCGGAACCAAGCACCCCGGCGTCGAGTGGTCGAAGCGCTCGCCCTTTTCCCGCCTGGCCGGGATGAAGGGCGGCCCCGACGGCTTCGGCTCGGTTTGGCCGCTCATCACCAACGGCACCGTGAGCCCGTCGCTGTTGTCGCGGACGATCGCGACGTTCACCGGCGGCTTCAAGCGCTACCACAGCGCGTTCAAGATGGGCCCCTTCAGCCAGACCAACAAGGGCAGCCACTACGGCTTCGTCGAGGACGGCGTCGTCTTGAGCAAGCTCAACGCGGGCCTCTCGACGATGATCGTGCGCACCGACGGCGGTGTCGAGATGAAAACCTGGACCAAGGCGGACGACAATCGCCTCGGCGAGATCCGCTACGCCCGCCAGAACGGGGTCCCCATCGTCGTGCCGCTCGACCCGAAGATCGACGCCGCCGCCCTCAAATCCAAAAACCTCCGGAGCAAGCCGGGCCTCTACGTCAACCAGTGGGGCCAGGGCAACTGGTCGGGCGACATGCGCTCCAACAAGCGCACGCTGCGCACCGGCGCCTGCCTGCAGACCGTCGACGGCTCGCCCTACCTCGTGTTCGCCTACTTCTCGGCCGCGACGCCGACGGCGATGGCGCGCGTCTTCCAGGGCTATAAGTGCGACTACGCCATGCACCTCGACATGAACCTGCCCGAGCACAGCTACATGTCGCTCTTCCATCGCGACGGCGGCAACTACCGGGTCGAGCACCTGACGAAGGCGATGTCCGCGTTCGACCAGCGCGAACAGGGGAAGGTCCTTCCGCGTTTCATCGCCGTGCCCGACAGCCGCGACTTCTTCTTCGTCTACAAGCGCGCGCTGGACGCGGTCCGCTGAGCTCGGCTCCCGGTAAAGCATTCGCTTCGACGACCACCTCGGTCACGGCAAAGACAATTTCAGCGACGTCGACGTCTGCCTCCACGGCAAATTCACCGTCGAGATCGGCGCGACCGGCGACCGCCAGCGGATCGTCGCCGTGGGCAAGCAAGCGGTGCAGATCCGCGTGCAAAAGGACTCGAGCTGCGCCCATGACGTGAAGTTCACGACGAAGGGGGCGGCGAACGGTCCGCCGCCGAAGTCGTTGACGATCAAGTCCCGGACGTTTTGGGCCGCGGAGACGCACGTGCTGGACCTCCAGGACGGAGACGTGCTCGACGTCTCGATGAAGGCCGACGGCGGATGCGACGCGGATACGACCAAGCTTTGGCGCAACCCCCTGCCCTCCAAGCTCAGCGTCGATCATTGCCTCTGGCACTTCGACGACAAAGACATCGAGTCGAAACAGTCGACCGACTCGGACGAGAGCGACTCCTGAAACGCGTCAGGAAACCGGCGCGAGCCGCGCGGTCTCGGCCGCGGTAAACACCCGGGAACGCGTCAGGAACCGGACCCCGAGAGGGATCTCGAGGGAAAACGAGGCGCCGCGGCCCGGCACGACGTCGATGACGAGCTGCGTGTGCTTCCACGACTCGAACTGGGCGCCCGAGATGTAGACGGGGTCGCCGGCGAGGTCGCCCAGGAGCACGTCCCGTGCGCCGACCTTGAACTCGGCGCGCGGGAAGCACATCGGGGCCGAGCCGTCGCAGCAGCCGCCGCTCTGGTGGAAGAGCAGCGGGCCGTGGTCGCCGCGGAGCCGCAAGATGAGCGCCATGGCGGCGGGCGTCGCGCCGACGCGCGGGATCTGGCCCCGCGCGTCGGCCGGGATCGGATCCGGGGCGCCGTCCGCCCCGATCAGACAACCCATGTTGGACGTGAGGATCAGAAGAAGCCCATGGGCTTCTGGTCGTAGGAGACCAGGATGTTTTTCGTCTGCGAGTAATGCGACAGCATCATCTTGTGGTTTTCCCGCCCGATGCCCGACTGCTTGTAGCCCCCGAACGCCGCGTGGGCGGGGTAGAGGTGGTAGCAGTTGGTCCAGACGCGGCCGGCCTTGATCTCGCGCGCCATGGTGTAGGCGCTGTGCACGTTCCGCGTCCACAGCCCGGCGCCGAGCCCGTAGAGCGAGTCGTTGGCGATCTTGAGCGCCTCGGCCTCGTCCTTGAACTTGGTGACGGCGACCACCGGCCCGAAGATTTCCTCCTGGAAGACGCGCATGTCGTTGCGGCCCTCGAAGACGGTCGGCTGCATGTAGAAGCCCTGCTCGAGGCCGGCGATCTTCTCGCGCTCGCCGCCGGTGCGGAGCTTGGCGCCCTCGTTCTTGCCGACCTGGATGTAGGAAAGGATCTTCTCCATCTGGTCCTGGGACGCCTGGGCGCCCATCATCGTCGCCGTGTCGAGCGGATGGCCCATCTTGATCCGGCCGACGCGCTCGACGGCCTTCTCCATGAACTTGTCGTAGATGCGCTCGTGGATAAGGGCGCGCGACGGGCAGGTGCAGACCTCGCCCTGGTTGAGCGCGAACATCGTGAAGCCTTCCAGGCATTTCTCGAAGAACGAGTCGTCCTTGTCGGCGACGTCGGCCAGGAAGATGTTGGGGCTTTTGCCGCCGAGCTCGAGCGTCACCGGGATAATGTTCTCGCTGGCGTATTGCAGGATGAGGCGGCCCGTCGTCGTCTCGCCCGTGAAGGCGACCTTGGCGACGCGCGGCGAGCTGGCGAGCGGCTTGCCGGCCTCGACGCCGAAGCCGTTGACGATGTTGAGCACGCCGGCGGGCAGGAGGTCGGCGATCAGCTCGGCGAAGAGCAGGATCGAGACCGGCGTCTGCTCGGCGGGCTTCAGGACGACGCAGTTGCCGGCGGCGAGCGCCGGCGCCAGTTTCCACGCGGCCATGAGCAGCGGGAAGTTCCAGGGGATGATCTGGGCCACGACGCCGAGCGGCTCGCGCACGTGGTAGGAGACGGTGAGGGGGTCGAGCTCGGCCATCCCCCCTTCGTCGCCGCGGATCACGCCGGCGAAGTACCGGTAGTGGTCGACGACGAGCGGCAGGTCGGCGGCGAGGGTCTCTCTAACGGGCTTGCCGTTGCCCCAGGTCTCGGCGACGGCGAGCATCTCGAGGTTTTGCTCGACGCGGTCGGCGATCTTGAGGAGGAGGTTACTGCGCTCCGTGGCGCTCGAGCGGCTCCACTTCGGAAACGCGGCGTGCGCGGCGTCGAGCGCCTGCTCGATGTCCTTGGCGTTCGAGCGCGGAACCTTCGCGTAAGATGTGCCCGTGACCGGGCACATCGCCTCGAAGTACTGGCCGTCGACCGGCGGCGCGAACTTGCCGTTGATGAAGTTGCCGTATTGCGCCTTGAAATTGACGAGCGCCCCGGCGGTGTTCGGATCTTTGTAATGCATTGGTGGTGCCTCCTGGATCCGAACACTAAACCCCGGAACCGAACGCTGGCAAGAACTTGCCACGCCGGCGCACTCATGTTAGAAGGTCGCACTTATTTTATGGTTTTTATAAACTTTCAATATCAGGTGGGCGCAAT
>JAYVWD010000807.1:0-4753 GCA_043786345.1 Pseudomonadota bacterium | reverse complement strand
GTCCGGCCCCCGGACGTCCTTGCCTCGATCCGGCAAGTCCTCTAGAATTCTTTCGATATATCAAGATCATAGCGAAATTTGAGGGGGCGGCTGGATGAGCGGCGCGCGCGGGTTCCTGCTGGGGCTGGGTCTTCTTTTCGGAGTCCTTGGTGCGTCCCGCGACGCGAAAGCGGAGCCCTGGCTTTCGACGCGCTTCGCGCAGAACTGCGCCGCGTGCCACGGGCCGGGCCGGAAAAACCTCGAGGCTTCCGAGCGCCGGTGCACGCTCTCCTGCCAAGGCTGCCACACGAACCCCAACGGCGGGGGCCTCCGGACCTTCTACGGCAAGTGGAACGAGGACCGCTGGCTCCGCTCCTTCCGGACTGACCAGCTGCGCCACGCGTCCTCGTTCGCCCCGATGGAAAAGCAGGCCTACGGCGTGCGTCCGTTCGGCGAGCGGGTGGCGAAGGAGTCCAAGGACGCCAAGGACGCGAAGGACGCGAAGGACGGGAAAGAGCCGAAGAAGGCCCGGAAGGGCAAGGGGAAGGGCCCGGGCCGGGACGGGTTCAAGCTCGTCGAGATCACCAATACGGACCCGCCGGAGGACCGCTACAAACGCGACGGCCTCGAGTTCAAGGTCTCCGAGTCGAAGGCGGAATTCCTCTATCAGGTGCCGGAGGGCGACCCGTACCGGATCATGGACCAGACGAAGACCAACGCCGGCGGCGACATCCGCTGGCAGTGGGTGCGGTTTCGCTCGACGACGCCGGACGGGAAGGGCGGGAAGAACACGTCCAAACGCTGGAGCAACTTCCTGATGGACGCCGACTTCAACATGGAGTGGCGGCCGCTCTACAAGTACCTGCACCTGGTCTACGAGGCGCGCATCCAGGGCACGCCGGCGGACACGGCGCGCTACGAGGACTTCCTGCTCAAAGCGGGCACCCGCAGCATGTACGCCATGGTGGACAACCTCCCCTACAACGCCTTCGCCATGGCCGGCTATTACCGGCCGCTCTTCGGCAACTATGTGCCGGACCACTACGCGCTCGCGCAGCTCATGACGACCTTCGCGATGACGAAACAGGCGAAAAACTACAACATCCTCTTCAACTCCGTCACCGTCGGGACGGCCCCGAACGTGCCCTACCTCAACCTGCACCTGATCGGGAAGCAGATGGGCGACAACGCCGACAACACCAACGGGCTCGCGGCGAACGCCGGCCTGCGGTTCGTGTCCTACGGAGCCTCGATCAATTATTCGTATTGGCGGACGACCGACAAGCGCGCGCACGGCGGGCCGGTCACGGGCGTCGAGATGCACTCGCTCGGCGGCGCCGGCAAGCTCGGGCGGACCGTCGCGGCGCTCGACTTCGTGAGCCTGAAGCGGGACGTCGATACGCAGGACTTCCGCAGGGGCGCGGTCTGGACGGTCGACACCTACACGCAGGTCTGGCGCGAGCAGTACGGCACGTTCAACGTGGCGCGGTCCAATACGACGACCGACTTGAAGCCCGGCGACGCGAGCCAGGTGAAGGCCGGCGTGCGCTCGTTCTGGATCCCCGGGTTCGAGACGATGGTCGTGCTCGCCTACATGAACGAGAACGCCGCGGACCCGAAGACGAAGGCGCGGACGGCGGCGAAGACGGTCGGGCTCGAGGGCCAGTTCCACATGTTCTTCTGACGCCGGACCCTCGGCCCTTTAGAAGGGCTTGTCGTACTGGATGTAGCTCAGGAAGAAGTCCACGACGAGGATCGCGACGAGCGACAGCACCACCGCCTCGGTCGTCGCCCGGCCGACCCCTTTGGCCCCGCCGCCCGCGAAAAAGCCCTTGAAGCAGCCGACCGACGAGAGGATCGCCCCGAAAACGGCGGCCTTTTCCATCCCCTGGATGATGTATCTGGGCTTCACCAGCCAGCGCATCTTTTCATAGAACGTGCCGACGTCGATGTCGAAAAACGACACCCCGACCGCGAACGCCATCGTCACGCCCGTCAGGATGAAGATGCAGCACAGGAGCGGCACCATCAGCACGGTGCCGGCGATGCGCGGCGCGACGAGGTAGCCGTAAGGGTTGACGGCCATGACGCGCATCGCGTCGATCTGCTCGTTGACGCGCATCGTGGCGATCTCGGCCGCCATCGACGAGCCGGCGCGGGCGGTCACGAGAAAGGCCGTAAGCACCGGCGCCAGCTCCTTCGAGAGGGCGATGCCGGCCGCGGCGCCGAGCATCGACTGCGCGCCGAAGGTGGTGAAGATGTCGCCCAGAATCAGCCCGAAGATCGCGCCGATCATCGCCGACGAGATCACCGTGATGCCGAAGGAGCGGTTGCCGACGAACTCGAGCTGCTTGAAGAGGAGCTTCGCCCGCACCGGCGGGAAGACCACCCGCCGCACCGAGGTCGAGAAGAACATCACGTAGCGGCCGAAGGCCGTGACCGGCCCGGTGATCAGCTCGCCGGCGATGGTGATGGTGCGGGTGATGGTGGACATGAGGGCATCATATCATCCGTCTTCGCGCTCCGCGCTATGGCGGACCTCATGTCCGCGCGGCGAGGCGGGCCAGTCCGCCTTTCCCGAAACGTCGAGGCGGGCTCGGGGTGCGCCATCGCGCGGAGCGCGACGGCGGAATCAGCCCTTCGGCGCCTGCCAGGTCGCTTCCTTGCCGACGGGCCGCGGCACGGCCTTCGTGCTGAGCTCCGAGAGCTTGACGTACATATTGTCGGCGATCTTGCCCCAGGTGCCCTCCTGGATCACCATCACGATGTCGCCCTTGGCGAGGTGCCCGACGGCCGGCGCGCCTTCGCTCGCCTGGCCGTGAATGTCGACGGACGCGGCGCGCACGTAGCGCACCACGCGCCCGTGCGAATCCGTGGGGGCCGCGCCGAGGCCCTTCTTTTTGCCTGGGGCCTTCGGCGGCGCCTGCGTCACGGGGACCGGCGCCGGCTCGAAGGCCGGCGGTGGCAGGGCCTTCGCCGGCGGCTCCTCGACGCCGAGCGCGTCCGCCGTGTTCCCCGGCTGCGCCGCGTCCATGGCATCCGGCCCGGCGCCGGGCTCGCCCTCGAAGGCCTTCGCCTCGGCGGGCTCCGCCGCCGCGCTGTCCTCGCCGCCTTCGGGCGCCGCTGCCGCATCAGTGCTCACGGCGGGCTGGTCTTCGTCCGCCTGGTCGCCGGTGCAAGCGACCGGGCCGAGGCCGGCCAGCGCCGAGAGTAGACCCATCACCAAAAAGGCGCGCATCGATACCTCCTATCGTCCGTGGGAAGCCGTCCGTGAAATGAGCGACCGGGGTGGCCCGAAAGGGCACGTGTCCTTCCAAAGTACCCTTAGAACGCCCCGAAATCACGCCCGTTTTGCGGCGGGCTTAAAGGTTTCCCAAGCCGAGCCGAAGGCCCCAAAGTGTATTTTGGAGGAGCCGGAATGTCGATATCCCTGAAAAAAAGCGTTCTCGAGGCCGTTCTCGCCCTCGCCTTCACGGTGGCCCTGTGCCCGGGTTGCGGCGACGATTCGAGCTTCAAGGGGTCGACCGGGCAGGCTAAGAAGACCGCCGATGCCAAGCCCGCGGACCCCGCGCCGCCAGCCCCGACGCCCGGCGACCCGCCGCCGCCGCCGCCCCCGGGCCCGCCGCCGCCGCCTTCGGGCCGGAGTTATTCCGGTCTCAACTGGTTCTGGCAGTGCGACAGCGACCCGGCCGCCGTCCCCGCCGCGGCGGACGACGCGTCGCTGGTGCTCCAGGGCATCGGTCCTCACCATTTCACCTCCGACCAGGTGGAAGGCACGGCCGTCACGATCTCGGGCCGCCTCTGCCGGCCGGCGACGCTCAAGCGCGACATCGTCTTCGTCATCGACACCTCGGGGTCGATGAACGACAACGACAAGCGCATCGGCAACGGCTGCGGGCGCCTCTCGGCGATCCGGCAGGTCCTGCTCGCGCTGGCCGGCGAAGGCGCCGGCATCGCCAACTTCTCGATCGTGACCTTCAACTCGGTTCTCGACCGGAATTCCACCCGCTTTTTCGACAATGCCAACCTGCTCTTCGCCGAGCTGTCCGGCGCCGGCGACATCAGCGACGTCGTCTGCAACGCCACCGGCGGCACCAACTACGACGCCGGCCTCACCAAGGCCGCGGAGCTCCTCACGCTCGGCCGCCTGGGCGCCACCAAGGAGATCTATTTCATCTCCGACGGCCAGCCCGACAGCGGCAAAGACGGCATCGCCCGCGCCACCAGCATGAAATCGGTCGGCGTCACGGTCGGCACCCAGCTGATCCCGGTCACCATCGCGACGGTGATGCTCGCGGGCACCGACACGGTCCTCGAGACCCAGATCGCCTCGCGCGACTCGACCGGCAAGCCCCTGTACGGCTATGTGGCCCAGACCGGCGGCCTGGCCAAGGTCCTGGCCGACCTGACCCACAATGAGATCGTCGGGGCCGAGCTCAAGTACCGCCCGCTCGGGGCCGCCAAGTGGACCACGCTCGATCTCCTGACGCATTTGGACGCCGAGTTTAACTTCGTGCTGCCTTCCTTTAAAATCGAAGTGAGCAAAGAACCGCGCGGGATCGAGGTCCAGTACGAGTACTGGGACAAGCACGACAACCGCTTCTCCACGGGTGGCAAGATTCTATGGACGGTCGACGACTCCAGCGCGGGATCATGACGGGGCCTCGCCTGGGGCTGGTCCTGGGCGCTTTTCTGGGCCTTTCAGGGGCGGCGCGCGCCGGCTGCCTCTCGTTGATCTCCGGGCCGGTCGTCTTCGACGTCCAGGGCTGCAAGG
>JAYVWD010000806.1:0-2884 GCA_043786345.1 Pseudomonadota bacterium | reverse complement strand
CGGGTGAGCTTCCGCAATACGGTGATCGTCGGCACGTCCAACATCGGCTCCGAGATCCTGACCGAGCGGAAGCGCCCGGTCGGGATCGGCGCGCAGTCGGAGGCCTGGGACGAAGGCGACGAGCGTAAGGCCGTGACGGAAGAGGTCCGCCGGTTTCTGCGGCCGGAATTCATCAATAGGCTTGATGATATCATCATCTTTCGCCGTCTTTCCAAGCCCAACCTGCGCAAGGTTCTCGACCTCCAGATCGCCGACCTGGCGCGACGGCTGGCGCAGAAGGGCAGCACCTTGGTGGTTGGTCCCGAGGTGCCGCAGCTCGTCCTGGACGGGGTCGATACCGAGCACTATGGCGCGCGGCCGCTTCGGCGGAAGCTCGAGCAGCTCCTCGAGAACGAAATCGCGGCGCTCCTCATCACGCGCGGCGACCAGCCGCCCAAGGAAATCCGGGTCAAGGCCGAAGGCGGCGTCGTCGTCGTGGAGCCGGTCGGATAACCTCGTTTGACGAGGGCCGCGCATTCCGCACCCAGCCGTTTTTTCCCCGCTGCACCGCCCTGGGGATGGCTGTACGATGGAGGAAGAATCCCGTCCATCGAGAGGAATACCTTGCGGAGTTGGCTGGCTAGGCGTCGGATTGCCGTCGCTATTTTCGCGAGTCTACTGAGCTTTTCCGCGCGCGCCGCGGATCCGCAGGGTGTGGCCCTCGTCGATTTGATGGAGCGCCTGCGCGAGCAGGACGCCGAGACCCAGGAAAAGCGGCTGAACGGCCTCTACGACTCGTTCACGAACGCGACGGGCGGCCAGGACAGGAAGCTCCTCTCGCTCGCCCTCGGCGTGCACAACCTCACGGGAAACGCGCGGCTCTCGCTGCAATACCTGTCGTCCGCCGAGCTTTCCTGCCGGGAGGACGACCCGGCGCTCGCGATCGTCCGCTTCTACAAGGCCGAGGCGCAGCTCAAGCTCGGCGCCTACAACGAGGCGGCGCGCATCGCCCAGGAGCTTCTCAGAAAAGAGCTCGGCGACGTCTGGGACAAGCAGATCTACTCGGTGCTGATCGAGAGCCTGCATGAGATGGGCGACGGCGACGGCCTGGTCAACGTCTTCCAGGCGTATTCACGGCGCTTCTCGCTGAGCCGGCGGCAGGAGAGCCTGGCGCGACTGGCGGCCGAGACCTTCGAGCAAAAAGGCCAGATCGACAAGGCCGTCGAGATCCTGGAAGAGGTCGCCCGCGGCTATCCCACCACCGAAACGGCGCGCTGGGCCTGGCAGAAGCTCGAGGACTTCTCCTGCGAGAAGAGCGCGAAGCCCTACTACTTCAACCGCGACCTGCTCTATTCGGTCGCCCGCAACGCGATCCTCGGGACGGGCCTCGAGGAGATGCTCGCCTCGTACGCGTGGCGCCCGCTCAAAATCGCGCCCAATCAGGTCCGCCTCCTGACTCCGGGCGAGCGCTCCGACTACTTCTTCCAGACGCGCCTCTACAAGCAGGCCTTGAGCGAGGTCGAGGACCAGTACGCCGTCGAGAAAAATCGCCCCGACTCCAAGCTGCTTCCCGGCCTGATCCTCGAGCTGGGCCGCATCCACATGCGCATGAAACAGAGCGAGCAGGCCGCTTATAAGTTCGCGGATTTTCTAGAAAAATACCCGACGCACCCGTTCGCCCCCCGGGTGCACGAGTACCTCGGCGACGCCCTCCGTTACATCGGTATCCCGCTCGCCGCCGCCAGCCAGTATGCGATCTCGATGGGCAAGACCGACTCGAAGCTGCTGCGCTGGCAGCAGTTCTGGTCGACTTACCGCGGCAAGGACTTCGCCGCGGCGCTCAATCTGATCAAGAAGGTCACGCCGCGCGACGGCGACGACGAGCAGATGCTCAACTACTGGCGCGCCCGCATTTATGAGCGCCAGGGCAAGAAGGACGACGCCAAGGGCCTGTTCAAAACCGTCCTCAACAACGACGCCGACGGCTTCTACGGCAACATGGTCGCGGCGCAGCACCCGGACTGGACCGGCGAGGCGCCGCCTCCGGTTACCGTCGCCGAGGTCGCGAAGGGCGGCGTCAGCCTCGCCGCGCGGATCCTGTCCGGCGGCGAGCGTGGGGCCGCGTCCACGCCGGAGCTCAAGCTCGTCGACGACCTGCTCGCTGTCGGCCTCAAGGACGCCGCGACGACCCAGCTCAGCAACCTCAAGTGGGACCGCTACGGTCAGGACGAGGCCTTCGCCGCCGTCTCCCGGCTGGCCTGGGTCCTCGACAACTACCAGGCGAGCCGCAAGATCCGGTACGCGCCCGCCTCGCCGCTGCGCTTCGTTCCCAAGGCCTGGCGCGACTACGTCAACCACCAGACCCAGCATGCCGACGAGTGGAAGGTCTACTTCCCGCTCGCCTTCGCGGACACGGTGGATTCGGTCGCCCAGCGCGTCGGCACCGACCGCTTTTTCCTGCTCAGCATCATGCGCGCCGAGTCGTTCTACAACAAGGACGCGCGCTCGCCCGTCGGCGCGACCGGTCTGATGCAGCTCATGCCCTATACCGCGATCAAGCTGGCGTCGCTCGTGCGGGACCAGGACTTCGAGATCCTCGACCTCGGCGAGCCGGAGGTGAACATCGGCTATGGCGGCTACTACCTCAACAAGCTCCTCAAGTATTACGGCGGCAACCCGTACCTTGCGGCCGCGGCCTACAACGGCGGCCCGCTCAACGTGAACCACTGGTTGGAGAGCTGCAAAGGCTGCGACACCGACGAATTCGTCGAGTCGATCCCCTACCGCGAGACCCGCCGCTACGTCCGCCAGGTGATCACGAATATGGCGCAATATATGCGGATTTACGGCGGGAAAGCGACGCTCGCCGCCCTGCCGAAGCTTCCCGACTCCGTGCCGGACGAAG
>JAYVWD010000805.1:0-15926 GCA_043786345.1 Pseudomonadota bacterium | reverse complement strand
TTTTCGATGAACTCGATGATCGCGCCGGCGACGTCGATCGCGGTCGACTTCTCGATGCCTTCCAGGCCTGGCGAGGAGTTGACTTCCAGCACGCAGGGGCCGTGGTTCGAGCGCAGGATGTCGACGCCGGCGACGTTGAGGCCCATGGCCCGCGCCGCCTTGATGGCCGTGGTGCGCTCCTGCGCCGTGATCTTGACCTTCACGGCCTTGCCGCCGCGGTGGATGTTCGAGCGGAACTCGCCCTCGCGGGCGGTGCGCATCATCGCCGCGACGACCCGGTCCCCGACGACGAAGGCGCGGATGTCGGCGCCCTTCGCCTCTTTGACGAACTCCTGGACGATGATGTTCGCGTCGAGCCCGCGGAAGGCCTCGATGACGCTTTCGGCCGCGCTCTGCGTGTCCGCGAGCACGACCCCGATGCCCTGCGTCCCCTCGAGCAGCTTCACCACGAGCGGGGGCCCGCCGACGGAGTTGATCAGGCCCTTGACGTCGCGGGACGAATGCGCGCAACCGGTCACCGGCAGCCCGATGCCGAGGCCCGCCATGATCTGGAGGCTCCGGAGCTTGTCGCGGGACCGCGAGATCGCCTGGCTGCGGTTGAGCGTGTACTTGCCCATCATCTCGAACTGCCGCACGACCGCCGTCCCGTAGAACGTGTGGGACGCGCCGATCCGCGGGATGACCGCGTCGAACGAGGCGAGGTCCACGCCGCGGAAGACGACGCTCGGCTGGTGCGTGGTGATGCAGAGCAGGCAGCGGAGGTAGTCGATGACCTCCACCTCGTGGCCGCGCGCTTTGGCGGCTTCCACCAGGCGACCGGTCGAGTAGAGCGCGGCTTTTCGCGAGAGGACAGCGATTTTCATGAGGGAATCAAGCCTTTGCCGCTTTCGCGGCTTTGGTGCCGCGCTTCTTCTTGGGGCCTTTGTTGCCGAGGAACGAAGCCCCGGGATGCACGACGAACCGTTCGCGAAGGGCCTGGCGCCCGATCAGCATCCGAAAGCCCATCGCGTCGCGGGTGATCAAGGTCAACTCCGCCTTCACCAGATGGCCGGCGATCCCGAGTGTCGTCTCGATCACGGGGCGCAGCGTCCGTTTGCCGCCGGAGTCGGTGATGTACCGCTCCTCGATCAAAGGCGCCTCGCAACGGACGAGCTGCTTCGAGCTTTTCTGCTTCGGATGGACGTCGAAGCGGACGAAGACGCGGCCCTGGCGCGACACGTAGTGGATGTCGATGGCGTGCAGCGCCGAGGTGCGCGCCCCGGTGTCGACTTTGGCTTTGACCCGGATGATGTCTAAGTCGGGCAAACCGATCCATTCGCGCCAGCCGACGATGAGCAGCGCGGCGTCGTCCTCGGGGGAGGCGGCGTCGAGTCCGTCGCTGCCTTTTTTTTGGGATGCGCTTGTGCTCATGGTTCGACCTGTAGAGCGCAGATCGTATCAAGCGGCCTTCCCCAGTGCCAAGGAATTCTTTCTGGTGTATGGAGAATTCGTAGCAGGAGGAGTCGAACCGTGCGGATTTTTATCGATAGCGCCGACATCGCCGAGCTGCGGAAGGCCGCCGACCTCGGCCTTTGCGACGGCGTCACGACCAACCCGACCCTGATCGCCAAGTCGGGCCAGGATTTCAAAGCGGTCCTGGCCGAGATCGTCCAGCTGATCCCAGGCCCGATCTCCGCCGAGGTCGTCGCGACCGAGGCGCGCGAGATGCTCGCCGAGGCCGAGGTGCTCGCGAAGCTCCACCCGAACATCGTCATCAAGCTCCCCCTGACGCCGGAAGGCCTCAAGGCCTGCAAGCAGCTCTCGGCGCGCCAGGTGAAGACAAACGTGACGCTCTGCTTCCAGGCGGGTCAGGCGCTGCTCGCTGCGAAGGCTGGGGCGACCTATGTCTCTCCGTTCATCGGCCGCCTCGACGACGTCAGCGAGGACGGGATGCAGCTCATCCGCGACATCAAGACGATCTACGTGAATTATGGCTATAAGACGCAGATCCTGGCCGCCAGCATCCGCCACCCGCGGCACGTCGTCGAGGCCGCGCTCGCCGGCGCCGACGTCGCGACGATCCCGTTCAAGATCCTCGAGCAGCTCTACAAGCACCCGCTCACCGACAAGGGGCTGGCCTCCTTCCTGGACGACTGGAAGAAGTCGGGCCAAAAGGGCATCGTCTGAGCCCCCCGGCGGCCGCTCAGTAACAGTCTTCGCTGTCTTCCCGGTTAAAGACCACCTGGTAGTCGTCCGGGACGACCCATTTGCCGGCCTTCTTCACCAGGTGCGTGTACGTGTCGAACGACATGCACGCCACCTCGGGGTCCTTAGCCTCTTTTTGGGCGAGCGAGCGCTTGTACCAGCCGTTGACCTCGACTTCGACCCCGTCCGGGACCTCGCTCGGGTCGCCGCTGACGTCGTCGGGGCCGCGCGACAGCTTGACGACGGTGTATTGGAAGCTGTCGCCATCGCCGAGCTCCGTCGCCTCCTCGGCGCCGTCGCCGACCGCGCCGGTCTTGGTGATGCGCTTCTCGAGCTCAGTGTGGATCATCTTTCGCAAGTCTTCGTCCTCGAGGCGGCCGAGCGCGACGCGATCGCCCTCCTGGGCCGGGGCGCCTTTGGCTTCGGCCTTGACCACGTCGTCGGGGTCGCCGGCGGCGCCGGAAGTGTCGGTGCAGGCGCAAAGCGTCAAGACCGTCAGGATGGGCGCCGAGAGCGCGAGGACTTTCCGAATCATCATGCCACTACCGCCTTGATCTGTTGCGCGACCCGGAGAGCCGACGTGAGGCAGGTCTCGATGGCCGGCAAGGCCCAATCGTCCTGGTTGCAGAAGAAGATGCGCCCGCCGACGGGCGAGCAGGCGCGCTGCGCGGTCCCCGTCGCGATCAACCCCGGCGCCGCGAGCACGAGCGGGTGCCCCCAGCGCGTGACGCGGACCATCGCCGCGGGCGGAACCGCGGGAACGCCGAGCGCATTCAGGATCCCCGGCAGCTGCGCGACGAACTCGTCGCGGTACTTCGTGAAGGCGCCGGCCTTGAGCAGCTTGGCGCGCGCGCCGTCGAACGGGAAGCCGCGGTAGAGCGTCAGCACCGCGTGCGCGGCGGCGTTGCCCTGCGCCCAGTGCCCGAGCACGACGTCGGTCGCGCGTTGCTTGGCCGCCGCGGCCTCGGCGCTCTCGAAGGACTCGGTCTCGGAGCCGACCAGGTAGAGGTCGTACTCGTCGAGCGGCAGCGCCTGGTCGAGCAGCACGTTCGCGACGAGGTAGGAGCGGTAGCTGAGGGCGGCCATCGCATCGAGCTGGTCGGGCGGCACGTCCTGGACGATCCGCTGCGCGATGAACTTCGGGCAGGCGACGATGGCCGCCTTGGCCTTGATCACGGCCTCGGTGCCGTCGGGCTTGCGCACCTGAACGAAGACGTCGTCGCCCTGGCGGGTGACGCGGCGCACGACGCTGCCGACGCGGAAATTCTCGGCCGGCATGCCGCCGTCGGCCGCCGCGGCGCGGAGCAGGGCGCTCGCGACCTTGGCGTTGCCGCCCGGGAGCGCGCAGAGGCCGAGCAGCTCCGCGGCGTAGAAGTTGAGGCCGGCGGCCGCCGAGATCTCGCCGGCCGCGCCGCCGAACGACGACCAGCAATAGTGCTCGATCACGGCGCGGAGCTGCGGGACGAGCGGGCCGCCGGCGGCGCCTTCGAGCTCGGAGAGGAAGCTCTTCATGTCGAGTTTCTTGAGCGCGTCCGACACCGCTTCGCCCGCCTTGGGCGGGATGTCGGGGTAGGCCTCGTCGAGGACGTAGCGCAAATACTCGCGGAGCTTTTTGATCTGCGCCTTCGCCGCGGGGTCGACGACGGTGCCGCCGTCCCAGAAGTCGTGGCGGATCTGGTCGCTCAGGAGGACCCCGCCCTCTTTCGCGACGCGCCAGCGCTGGCTCAGGCCGAGCGGCTCGTAAAATTCCTTCATGAGCTCGCCGCCCTCGTCGGGCTTGACGAGGTAGGCGGCGCCGATCGCGTACTCGATGCCGGCCCAGGATTCGCCGCGGGCATTGCCGCCGAAGGTCGGGGACTGCTCGAGGATGATGGGCTTGAGCCCGCGCAGCAGGTAGGCCGCCGCGAGGCCGGCCATGCCGCCGCCGATGATGACGACGCTCGCGCTCTCGGCCGGCGGGCCGCCGAGCGGCGTCGCCTCGGCATCGCGCAGCCACTTGTGCGAGAACGTCGGCGCATCGCCGGTGAAGTCGGTCTGCGGGAACTTGGCCGGGCTGATGGGATCGAGGCCGTTGAGCCACTCCATCCCGGGCGGCAGCGGGTCATCCTTGAGGCCCCCGGCCCGGCCGCTCGTCCGGCAGCCGGCGGCGAGCCCGGCGGCTCCG
This sequence comes from Pseudomonadota bacterium, assembly GCA_043786345.1. Lineage (GTDB taxonomy): Bacteria > Bdellovibrionota_B > Oligoflexia > Oligoflexales > CAIYRB01 > JANOTL01. Next base: position 11,578 of record JAYVWD010000805.1, on the reverse strand, counting down.
AGCAGGCCGGCCGCGCGCACGAGATCCCGCCGACCGATGGCCGGCTGCTGCAGGATCCAGGAAAGGGGCGGCGCGTCGCGGTTGTCGGCCAAGGCCAAGTGGTCCTGTGGTACGTCGTTCGGCAAAATCCGTGTTTGATGACGGCGATTGTAAGGCGTCCTCGCCAAAAGTGTCGAACTTTTGGCCGGTGCAGCCGTGGCCCGACGCCCCCGTCTTTTGGCGCTATCGGAAAGATGTCTGGTATTGGGGTGTTGGGACGGGGGCTTCGGGCCCGAAAGTTGCTTTGTCGGGCCTCGCAGGCGCCCGGCGCCCATTGAACGAGGACCCGTCCATGAGCTATCCGAACGCCTACTGTGTGAAATGCGGAACCCACACCGACACGCTGCAGAAGCATACGGTCGTGTTTCAGAACAAGGCCCGCGCCGTGAAAGGCGTCTGCGCCCAGTGCGCTTCGGAGGTCTACAAGATCGTCCCGAAGGCGAAGGATTTTCGGGACGTCAAAGCGATCGAGCTGGCAAAGACCTTGATCCTGGCGCCCGCCTTGCCCGCGAAGAGCGAGCGCCGCGTGGCGAGCGCCCGGCACGCCGAGAGCGTCTACCCGAACCATTGGTCCTTTGTCGCCGCCGCCGGCGCGATCTTCGCGATCATCTTCGCCTTCTTCGCCTACGCGGTGATTTGATCAGGCGTGCTGGGTCCGGGGCACGATGCCCGCGATCCAGCGCCGCGGCTTGTCTTTGACCTGCTTGCCGCCGATGCTCTCGCCGGTGAGCTTGAGCGTCTGGGTGTACGTCTGCTTCTTGCCGCCGACGCGCACGCTGTAGAAGAGGATGATGCGCGCGCACTCCTCCTTGCGGCGCAGCGGCAGGATGCGGCGCGCGATGTCGATGCGCGCGACGACGTCCACTTTCCCGCGCCCGGTGCGGATCGAGAGCTTGAGCTGCGAGGCGATCTGCTCGAGGGGGGTCATCTCGCCGCTCCGGCGCTGGCGGACGCCCATGCGGTAACGCAGGCGCTCGCGGTCCTGCAGCTCCTTGTCGTCGAGCAGGTCTTTGAGCGGCGCGAAGCTCTGGAGGGCGCGGATCCGGCGCTCCGCCGCGAGCAGGCGGAGGAGGGAGATGCCCGTCGCCTCGGCGAGCGCGCGCACCAGGGCGCGCGGCTTGGGCGCCGGACGAAAGAGGCTGAGACGCGCGGTGGCGATCTTGAAAAACTCTCTGTTCATGCTTGGTATGCCCTCCACTCAAGCTGGGTAAGTCCTCGGCCGCGGCCGGGGTGCGCCGATAGGCGGTCCGGACGGCCTCCGAAAGCCGAGGCGGGGCGCGGCCTTGCGCCGGGACGGCGCGCGTGATTTAAGAGACTCCGGCGGGAGGACGAGCCCCCCGCGGCCGATTTCCCGGCATCTGAGCGCGGCCTTGGTTCGGAGAAAAATCCTTTTGTCTCTTGGTCTTACACCTGAACGCGAGCTGGTGATCGCTTGGGGCTGGCGTCCGAAGGCGCCGCCGGCGCTGGAAAGCGCGCTGGCGCAGCGCAAGGTGCGACGGCCGGCGCTCTTTCGCGCGGGCGGCCTCGAAGGCAGCGCCGTGGAGTGGGCCGCCTACCGCTTCAACTTCGCGCAACTCGCGAAGATGACCCCCGATCTTGCGCTCTACCGGCTGGTCCGCCTCTTCAACACGCCGCTCCTCACGGTCTCGACGCGCGAGGCGGGTCACGCCAACTGGGCCTTTTGGCAGGGCCATGTCCAGCCGATCGTGCCGCCCGCGGGCGGTGTGGCGGGCGCGCACCTGTGGTTCTTCGACGACGCGAGCGACGGCGACGTCGTCGTCCTCGAGTACGGCTTCGACGGGGAGCTGACGCTCCGCACGGCCCTAAAGCCCCTGCAGCAGCTCGAGCGCCGCTACGCGCAGATCTGCGCGCGCGTCAACGCGCCCGACGCCGGCCTCACCGAAACGCGTGTGCGTATCCCGCCGCCGGAACCACCGATCCGTCCCTGAAGGTGAGGGGGTGCGCGGCTTTCGCGGTGATTTCGCCGATGCGCGTGAGCCGCGGGAAGGCGGCCGAGTCGGCCGCCGGCCAGGCGCGCTCCATCGCCGCGGCGGCCGCCGGCGGCAGCGTGAAACACAGCTCGAAGTCCTCGCCGTCGCCGAGCGCGTGCTGCCAACCCGGGGCGCCGGACGCGGTCTTCCGCGTGTCGTCGTGCACGGGCAGCGCGTCGCGGTCGAGGACGGCGCCGACGCCGCTTTCCGCGAGGATGTGCCGGAGGTCGCCGGCGAGCCCGTCGCTCAGGTCGATCATCGCGTGCAGACCGAAGCGCGTGTGGAGCGCGCGCGCCGCGTCGATCCGCGGCGTGAACGTGAGGTGCCGGCCGTGGATGCTTCCGCCCAGGCGGCCCGTGACGTAGATCAGGTCGCCGGCTTTGGCGCCGCTGCGCCGGACGCTGCCGCGGGCGTGCGGCGCGCCCAGGATCGCGACGTTGATCACGAGGGGGCCTTGCCAGCTGTTCGTGTCGCCGCCGGCGACGTCGACGTCCCATTCGCGCGCGAGCGCCTCGATCCCCGCCGAGACGCCACGCGCCAGGGCGAGCCCGCCGTCCCGCGGCAGCGCCAGGCTCACCACGCAGGCCGTCGGCGTGCCCGCCATCGCCGCGACGTCGCTCAAATTCACCGCCAGCGCCTTGCGGCCCGCGAGCTCCGGGGGAATCCGCGCGAGCTCGAAGTGGACGCCGTCCATCAGCATGTCGGCGGCAAAGAGCACGCGGTCGCCGCTCACGCGCAGCTCCGCCGCGTCGTCGCCCGGCGGAATCGTCAGGGCGGAGCTCGCCGTGAGGCGGGCCCGCAGCTCTTCGATGAAGGAGAATTCAGCCATGGTCGCCGCCTCCGGCCGGGATCGGCGCCAGTTCCACGAAGAGCGCCTCGGATTCCGCGACCGTGACCGGCTGCGCGCGCCCGATCAGCCGGAGCCCCCGCAGCGCCTCGCCGATCAGCATCCGCGGGTCGTCGCCGCGCGCACGCCGCTCGCTGATGCTCGCGGAAAAGAAGCGCTTTCCGAGCTTCTTCCCGGCCTCGTCCACGAGAAGCGGGTGGTGGGCGAAGAGCGGCGGCGCCGGGCGCCCGAGCGCCTGCGCGAGGAGCAGTTGCCGGCCGGTCGAGGCCAGCAGATCCTGCCCCCGCGTCACGAGCCCGATGCCCTGCTCGTCGTCGTCCACCGTGACGGCGAGCTGGTACGTGAAGTTGCCGTGACGGTCGCGCAGCAGGACGTCGCCGCATTGCGCGGCGGGCGCCTGGGTCACCGGGCCCAAAAAGCCGTCGAAAAAGGCGACGTCCCCGGCCGGAACGCGGAAGCGGGCGCCGACGCCCGGCTGGCGCCAATCGAGCCCGCGCGCCCGGCAAAAGCCGTCGTAAACGAGCTCTTGTTGACCGTCGGCTTCGGGATCCACCGCCGGCGTGAGCGCCGCGAGGCGTTTCCGGGTGCAGTCGCAGCCGTAGAGGCGACCCTCTGCCGCGAGATGCTCCAGGGCGCGCTCGTAGCGCGCCGGATTGTCGCTTTGCCGGAACGCCGAGGGGGTCGCGCGCGCCGCGGCGAGGTTTTCGTAGGGAATTCCCAGCCAGCTGAGGTCGGCGACGATTGCCGCCTCGAAGTCCGCGCGCGAGCGCCCGCGATCGTGGTCCTCGATGCGCAGGAGCGGCGAAAATCCGAGCGCGCGCCCCAAGCCATTGACGCACAGCGCCGACGCGACGTGTCCGAGGTGCAGATGGCCCGTCGGGCTCGGCGCGAAGCGCGTCGCGTCCTGTTTAGCGCGTCCCTGTGATGAGCGCTCGAAAGCCTTGAGCCCCAAAGCTTTCAGGTTTTTTTCAAAATCACGGCCAAAGTTGTCGAATGCAGCGCTCATGACGACATAAATAACCGAAAATAGCGGGATAACCAATCAACTCTGCAGTTTGCGGTTTCGGCGGCGTACTCATGCGTGGTACAAGGAAAATTCACCGTCGCTGGCGAGACAGCCTTCGGCCATGGGAGGTACTAAACATGAAATTGTTTACCTTGGCCTTCCTTGCCCTCGGCCAGACCGCGCACGCCGCGCCCACGCCGGCCCGCGCGGAGTTCGCCGCGCCCGAGGCGCCCGCCGCCGTCACCGGCCGGCTCGACGTCCTGCCCGCGGCCCTCGATCCGGATGACCTGATCGGCCAGCAGTCGACCGAGACCAAGCCCCTGACCGTCGCCAAGCTTTCGCGCCGCGACGCCCTGGTCAAGGTCATGGAGCACTATGGCGACATGACCTACGTCCCTTATGTCTGGGCCGGGGGCAAGATCGGCACCAAGAGCAGCTGCCTGGAGTGCCGAGCCTGCGTCGACTCGAAGCCCCACCTCAAGGTCGAGCGCCGCCTCAAGAGCTGCACCGCCTGCCAGCAGTGCGGCATCGACTGCAGCCACTTCGCCAACAGGGTCCTGACGGACGCCGGCCTGCCCTACCCCTACATCGACACGCGCGGCCTGACCCATTTTTCCCGCGAAGAGCTCCGCCGCAAATACAATCTGGTCGATATGGGCCGCGACACGAAGCGGGCGCTCCCCGGCGACCTCCTCCTCTTCAAGCACCACGTCGTCATGGTCCTCGATTCGTTCGGCGACGGCATGGGCGACATCCTGCACGTCAGCCGCTCCACCAAGCGCAAGGGCACGGGCGGCATCGAGGTCGTCCGCGGCCAGTCCCTGGGGAAATTCCGCGGCCGCCTGGTCAAGATTCTCCGCCACGGCAGCCTCGACGACGGCGAGACGCGCCCGGCCGGCAAGCAGCGCAACCTGAACCTGCCGTCCCCCGACGAGGTCTCCCGGCATCAACTCGTCGTCTGATCCCAGCGCCACCGCGCCCGCGCCGCCCCGGATCGGAGTCTTCGACTCCGGCGTGGGCGGCCTTTCCGTTTTTCGCGCCGTGCGCGAGCGGGTTCCAGGCGCCGTCTACCACTACTGCTCCGACAACCTGAATTTCCCCTACGGCACGAAGTCGGAGGACGAGGTCGTCCGCTGCGCCTTGCGCGCCGCCGAGCTCTTCATCGACCGGTGTGCCCTCGACATGCTCGTGGTCGCCTGCAACACCATGAGCACGGTCGCCCTGCCGACGCTGCGCGCGCGCTGGTCGATCCCGGTGGTGGGAGTCGTGCCGGCGATCAAGCCGGCGGCGGCCGCGAGCAAGTCGCGCATCATCGGCCTGCTCGCGACGCCCGGCACCGTCGCGCGCCGCTATACCGACCAGCTGATCCACGAGCACGCCGGCGGTTGCCGCGTCGTCAAGGTCGGGTCGAGCGTCCTGGTCGAGCTCGCGGAGCGCAAGCTGCGCGGCGAGGCCGTCGACGGCGCAACGCTGGCGCGCGAGATCGCGCCGCTTTTCGTCGGGGACGCGGGCGACCCGCTCGCCCGCTTCGACGTCGGCGTGCTCGGGTGCACCCACTTTCCCCTGCTTCTGCCCGAGATCGCGGCGGCGAGCCCGTGGCCCGTCCAGTGGCTCGACTCGGCCGGCGCCATCGCGGCCCGGGTCGCGTATTTATTGACGGAGCGCCAGCCGCGCCTCGCGCATCCGGCGCTCGAGGAGCCGCACTACCGGTCGGAGGCGCCGCAGGCCTGGTTTACCGCGGCAGGGCCCTCGGTCGAGGCCTTAAGGCCCGCGCTTCAGCGGCTCGGATTCGTGACCGTCGGGGTGCTTTGAGCCGGGCAGAGCGCGAGGGCCGCCGTCAGGTCCGGCTCCCCGGCGGCGATCGCGTCCCAGAGCGGCTCGCGGCAGGGCTTTAGCTCGGTTTTGAGCGGCAGATGGCCGGCGCCGTGGACGATGACGAAGGTGCGGCGCGCATGGGCCTGCGCGGCCTCGTGGTAGTGCGCCTGGTAAAGCGGGGTCGCCGCGTCGTCGTCGCCGTTGAAATAGTAGAGCGGCATCGTGAGCTGAAACCGTGCGGCGTCGAACTCGTTCACGCCATAGGCGAGGTCCGTCCCGAGCGCTACGGCCGCCAGGTCGCAGAGGTCGTTCTCGGCGAGCAGGTCGCCGCGTTCGAGCCGCAGCGTCGAGAAAAAGCCGTGGGCGAATTCGCGGCACGCGATCGTGGCGAAGAACGGCGGCCACAGCGGGATCTTCGGGCGCAGAAACGCGGCGAAGGCGTCGCGCTCGGCCGCGCTCATCAGCGGCAGAAGGTCGAGCTTCGCGACGAGCGGCGCATGGCCCGCGTAGAGCGCGCCCTGGATATAGGTGCCCCAGTTGACGGCGGTGACGCCCCGCTCGGCGAGGGGCGCGGCCGCGGTCGCGTCGAGGAAGAGGGCGCGCGCCGCGGGCGTGAGCTCGGCGACCACCTCCCGCCATTCGTCCGCGACCGCGCGCGCCGGCTCGTCTCCTTGGTACGCGCGGCCGAGCACGCCCTCGAGGACGACGGCGCGGGGCGGCATGCCGGCGGCGGCGAGGGCGTGCGCGGCGACGGTTGCATGCAGCGTCCCATAGGAATGGCCGTAGAGGATGTAGTCTTTGAGCCCCAGATCCCGGACGAGCGCGACGATGTCGTCGGCGAAGAGGGGCGTCGTCAGCGACGCGGGCGGGATCGCGAGGCTGTTGCAGCCGTCGCCGCGCTGGTCCGTGAGCACCGCAGGAAAACTGGCCGGCAGGCCCAGCGCGCCGCGGCTCATGGCGTCGGACATGGAGCTGAAACCGCCCGGCCCGCCAGGCAGGTAGACGATGGTGGGGTGTCCAGGCTCCCCGGCGACGAGCTTGAAGCGGTACGCGAAGCGCCCGGCCTCCGGCCGCGTCGCATCGAAGGGGCGGATGATGGTTTTGATCTCAGGAGCTTCCAGATTGCAGGGGTGAAGGAGGCTGACGGCGACGATGGTCAGGGCGATCAAGGCGATCATGGGGACCTCGGGTTGGTTGTTGGTCCCGATCTGGATATCAAAATATGATACTCTATGGAATATATAGATATTGGATATCAAATTTTGATATCCAACTCCGGCCAATAGGATCACCCCGTGAGCACTCACGAGTCCCGTTTCATCAAGAACGTCCTGAAGGACCTGATGGGCCGACAGGGCCGCAACTATGCCGAGCTCGCGGCCGCGCTCGGGGTCTCCCTTCCTACCGTGCGCCGGATCCTCTCGAAGGAGGACATCACCCTCGAGCGACTTCTGGCCATTTGCGCCTGGCTCGGCGTCTCGCTCCTGGACGTCGCGAACATGGCGCGCCGGTGGGATGTCCAGCCGACCCTCATGAGCCGGGAGCAGGAGGCTTTTTTCGTCCGCTTCCCGCGCTTCTACACCTACCTCCGCTACCTCGGCCGCGGCCTTTCGCCGCAGGACATCGCCGCGCGCCAGGGGCTGTCGGCGAAGAGCACCGAGCGTTACCTGACGGAGCTTTCGGTCCTGGAGCTGATCGAGGTCGCCGCCGACGGTCGGGTGCGCCTTCTCATCACCTGGCCGGCGCATTGGAGCTTCCCCGGGCCGCTCGAGGAAGCGTTTGCGCGCCGGGCCAACACGGGCGTGATCGACCACCTTCTCGCGAAGGCGACGCACGCGGGCGAGGGCCCGAAGAACGGCAGCGACTACTTCTTCATGACCGATTCCACCATGCTGCCGCCGGACGCTTATGCGGAGTGCGTCCGGGAGATGGGCGAGCTCTTCCGGAAGTACAACGCCATCTCCCGGCTCGAGTCCAAGTCGCGCCGCGACCCGCACCAGCCGGTGACCTCGGTGCTCCTGGGAATCGACCACTTCGACGCCATGACCGCCGCGATGGGCGACGTCACGGAGCTATGAGCCGCGCCGCTCAGTACCACGAATAGTAGTAGTAATAGCGGTAGTCGTACCAGTTCCAGTACCAGCCGTAGGCGTAATAGTAGTAGTAGCTGTTCCAGTAAAACGTCGGATAGTAGTAGCTGTAGTAGTATGGATAAGCCCAGCCGATGTTGTACCAGTTGTACCAACCCCAGGTGGACGAGTCGCCCGCGGGCGCGTTGGTCCCCAGGACTTCGGCGGCGCGGCCCGGATTCACGGCGCGGCTCCAGACGGTCTCGGGGTTCGTCGCGCGCGTGACCGCCTCGTTAGAATGGTCGAAGCGGATCTCGGCCGCGTTGGTGTTCTCTTCACCCTTGTCGTTGATCGGCACGCGCAGCACGACGGCGTGCGTTCTGTTTAGGACGTCGGCGAAACCACCGCTCACGTCGGCGCTGGTGTCGCCGTTGGCCAGGACTGGCGGCGGGCTCGTCGCGGCGCAGGCGAGGAAGGCGACTGACAGGATCTTCAGCGTTTCCTTGTTCATGGCGTAAAGCTCCTTTCTAAATGAAAGACCGTTTATCTGCGCGCATTTTAGGCCCCGAGCCCCGAGTTGACAAGCAGGCCCCGGGCTCATTAAACCAGTGGCAGGGACAGAAACCACCGGAGGCTCAGCCATGAAACGTCCGATCGCCGCGCTCCCGCTTCTCCTCCTTCTCTGCAGCTGCGACGCGGCGGCGCCGTCGACCGTCAAGAACATCTTCGGCCGGGACCACCGGACCGACGTCGCCGCGCCGCAGGGGCCGCTCGCGGCGATCGGGCGCCTCGACAGCGGTTGTTCGGGCGTGCGCGTCGGCCGGCGGCTCGTGCTCACCGCCGCGCACTGCGTCGTCGACAACGCCGGGGCGGCGAAGCCGATGGCCTTCGTTTTCCGCCAGGACTTCGCCGAGGGCCTCGCGCGCAAATCGTACGCGGTCGACCGCGTGTGGTACGGGACCAACAACCCCGACGACCGGCGCGAGCGCGATTTCGCCGTGCTGAAGCTCGCGGCCGAGGCGGCGACCGATGCCGCGACTCCCGCCATCGACGCGGCGGCGCTGACGCCGGACGCCACCCTGCCGTATACCGTGAGCCTCGCGGGGTTTTCCGTCGATCGCAGCAGCGGCCGCGTCCTCTCGCTCCACCGGGACTGCGCCGTGCGCGCGCGGAAGGGCGACCGGTACCTGAACGACTGCGACGCCGCCGAGGGAATCTCCGGCGCGCCCCTGCTGTCCAGCGCCGACGCCGACGGCCGGATCGTCGGCCTCGCCGTGAGCGAATACCGCAACGGCGCATCGACCTCCGTCCACCGGGACGAGTACTCCGACGATTATGCGAACGTCGCCCTTTCGGCCGCGGCCTTCGCGCCGCTCGTGAAGTCGCTGCTCGCCAGCGTCGACGCCGGCTTGGCCGAGCCGATCCTCGATCAGGTCTTTGCCTTGGATAACCCGAGCCCGGTCGCGGACCGGCCCGGCCACGAGGAGCTCGCCGCCTATGATTGGACGTCCCTGCGCTCCGCCACGATCGAGGCGCAGCCGGGCGCCAACTCCGTCGACCTGGCCATCGGCGGCTCGCAGCGGCTCAACCACCTGCGCGTCACTTTCTCGCGCTGCCCCGACGTGGACTCCGTCGTCATCGAAGCGATCACGTCGCCGGAGGGCAACGACTGGGAAAAAGGCGAGATGTTCGCGGGCGAGGCGGCGCGCTTCAGCGGCGGCGACATCCAGTTCGTGCGCGTGAGCTTCGTGAGCCACCACCAGACGCGCCAGGACTGCGGCTTCCAGCTGCTCGGCGCGCTCGACCACTCGGCGCTGCCGTCGCCGCACCCGGTCACCGCCGGCATCCCTTGGTCGTGCACCGCGGCGCCGCACGGCAACGCCGAAATCCTCTCGTATTTCTGGCAGGGGCCGAGCGTCGACTTCGCGCGTTACCAGGCGTTGTCGGCCTGCACCTTCGCGAACGGGCTGGCCTGCTCCGTCGACTGCGACCATTTGTGATCGAGGAGGAGCTCCAGCTCGGCGTCCTCCCGGAGCACACGCTCCGGGTGCGGCGCCCGCGCGATCCGGACCAGCTCCTCGACCTGGCCGAGGTGCACGCGCGGTACGCCAAAGAGGAGTACATGCCTTATTGGGCGACGCTCTGGCCAATGTCCCGGTTCCTCGCGCGTTTCCTGTTTTCTGCGCCGCCCGCCTTAGGCACCCGGACGGTCGAGCTGGGCTGCGGCTTGGGGCTCGCCGGCTGCGCGGCGCTCAAGCTCGGGGCGCACGTGACTTTCACCGACTGGGACGAGTCCACGCTCGAATGGGCCGCGGCAAACGCCCGCCTCAACCTCCCGGCGGGAGGCGGGGCGGCGTTTTGCACGCGCGTGCTCGACTGGCGCCAGCCGCCGGCCGGGGCCTTCGACCTCGTGCTCGCGTCCGACGTGAGCTACGAGGCGCGCAACGTCGAGCCGCTCGTCGCCGCGCTCGGGGCCGTCCTGGCGCCGGGGGGCCTGGCGCTGGTCGCCGACCAGGACCGGCCTTATTCCCCGGAGTTCAAGCGCGCGCTGGCGGCGGGGGCTTACCGCTGGGAGGCCCACCCCGTCCGCGATTCCGAGGTCAAAGGGACGATCTACACCGTCCGTCACGGGTAGCGGAACTTCTCCGTCTTCACCGCCTCGTCGATGTCGGGGCGCTCGCCGTTCTGCTGCATCTCGAGCAGGATCTTGTAGAGGTGGCGCTTCACCAGCTCGGCCTTCTTCGGCGACAGCGCGCCGTAATAGAGCTCGATCTCGCGGTCGACGTACTCGTCCGGCACGCGGCCTTCGAGCTTCTTCGCCTCGGGCGACGGCGGCAGGGGCTCTTCCGGCGGCGGCGGGGGCGCCTCGGGCGGCGGCAGGGTGTCGGCCTCGAGCTTCGGCGCCGGGGGCGGACCCTGCTTCGGCCGCGGGTCCGCCTCGGGCGCGGCGTCGTCGGACCCGGTGCCGCTGCCGTCGTCCTCCTCCTCCTTCGGCTTCGTCTTTTCCTCGACCTTCTCGCCGGTCAGGGACACGAGCTTCACCTTGATCGTGCCGGGCGAGATCTTGTACATCGAGCCCGTCAGCCAGTCGATGCCCATGCCGATGACGCAGTAGGGGCCGGTGATGAAGTTGAACCAGAAGGCCACGGATATCCGCTTCACGAGCTGGACCGTCTCGGTCTTGTACCCCTTCTTCGCGAGGTGCACCTCGTAGCGGTCCGGCTTCACGTCGAGCTCGCACGGCGTCTGACAGCTCACCTCGAGCTCGTCGACCGAGACGTCGGCGCCCTCGGGGATCGTCGTGATGTCGACGTCGCCCGGCGAGTGGTTGAACACGGTCGCGCAGCCGCCCGCCAGGTAGGTGGCGGCCAGGAGCGCGAGGAGCTTCACCAGGCGGGTCATCAGTAGAGACGCACGACGACCCGGCGGTGCTTCGCCAGCACCTGCTCGCGCGTCAGCCCTTGCAGGGTTTCCGCCGGCAGCGCCTTGGTCTCGCCGTAAGCCTCGACCCGGAGCCGGTTTTTCTCGATCCCGACCTGCTCGAGGTGCTCGCGGACCTGCATGGCGCGGGCGCTCGACAGCTCCCAGTTCGATTTGAACCGGCCCGTCGAGATCGGCGTCTCGTCGGTGTGCCCCTCGACCGCGAAGTTGTACTTCGCCGCATAGGGCGTGAGTACCTTCAACACCTTGGCAAGCGGCTCCTCCATTTGGGGGAGGATGTCGGCGGCGCCGGAGGCGAAGGTGACGCCGGACTCGAACGACAGCTCCAGGCCGGCGTCGGTGAGCTTGACGTGGACGTTTTCCTCGAGCT
>JAYVWD010000804.1:0-4276 GCA_043786345.1 Pseudomonadota bacterium | reverse complement strand
GTGTCGAGGAAGGCGAAGACCCGGCCATTGAGGAAGGTGAACGGGATGTCCGACTTCAGGTAGTAGCCGAGGGCCCAGGCGTCGTTGGCCCGCGTCACCTCGAGGCGACCGACGTGCTTGTAGGCGTTCGAGTCGGTGGTGTTGGTGCCGCAGCTGATGAGGCTCAGGTCGGCGCCGACGCCGAGGCTTTGGCCGATGGCGCTGACGGAGCCTTCGACGAAGACGCCGGCCGTGGCGTACTGGTTGAAGCGGGCTTCGACGAGGCCGGTGGGACGGGCGATCAGGCGCCAGCCGTAGCTGCCGCCGAGGAGGACCCCGCCGCGCACGTTGAGGCTCAGGATGCCGACGCCGTAGGTAAAGAGCGGGACGCCCTGGCTCGGCAGATAGATGCGGCGGTCGATCGCGTTGCCGCCGTTCCGGTCGAGGGTCGGCTCCGTGTAGGACGGGCTCCAAAGCGCGTGGCCGGCGATTTCGAGAAGGCCGCGGACCGTGCCCGGTGGGCGGGTGGCGTTGCCGACGCTCTGGTCGAAGGCGTTCGCCTCGACTTCGGCCTTGAGCACGCCGAAGCCGCGGTTGAAGATCGACCCCCGCACTTCGACGGGGACGAGCTTGAGGTGCACGCGGTTGGCGAAGTCGATCTCGGAGCTCGAGGTGATGCTCAGGGTGAACTGGCCCGAGCCGAGGCTGCCGGTGGCCGCGCTCTTGACGAGGTCGGCCACAGTCGAAGCCGTGCCCGCGAGGGCTAAGCCCGTATTGTGGTCCGCCAGCGAGGCGTTGTCGGCCATCTGCTCGGCGATGACGGAGTTCATGTGCTCGGCGGAGAGGCTGGTGACGTAGGCGGTCCGCTCGGAAGCCGGCTCGGTGCCCGCCGGCTCGATCGGAGCCGCCCCGGTGGCTCCTTCGAGGTGCTCGCCGAACGGCGCGAGGGCCACGCGCTCGATCGCCTCGAGGCAGCGCTTGGCGATCGCTTTGTCGTAGGATCGGCCGTTGATTTCGATGGTGGCGCCGCCGCCAGAGCCGCTGGCCGGGCCGGAGCCGCTGGCCGTCGGCGTGCCCGTCGGCGCCGGATTGCCGCCTTCGTCGTCGAGGCTCGCCGCGGCGGCCGGATCGACCGGGCAGACGGCGTCGTCGGTCAGGGCGATGCCGGTCTGATTCTGGTCGGCAAGGCCACCCTGTTTCGCGTCGCTGGGCAGGCCGGCGAAGACGTCGGCCGTCAGCGCTTTGGGCGCCTCGGCCGGCTGGAAGCCCGTCAGATCGCCGAGGCCGAACGTCACGGCTTCACCGGTGACGCCTTGCGCGCTGACCGGACCGGAGCCGCTCGCGCTCGCGGTCGGCGCCGGGTCGCCTTCGTCGAGGAGCTTCGCAGACCTCGTCTCCGGCTTGCAGGCGAAGAGCGCCAAGAGGCCGATCGCGGTTCCTGCGACGTGAAAAGCAGGGACGCCAAGCGGACGGACGGACCGTTTTTTGGTCACCATGGGAGACTCCCGTCGTCAAATTGATAGCTGAGTGAGTTTGATGTCGTCCTTCTCGCCATCTTCTCGAAATGTATTTAGCCAATGATTTTAATTCGCCGGGATCATTGATATATTCCAATATGCTCCCCGTCGCGCCCAGCCGCAGCGGCAACCCTGGGGATCCCGGACAGGTTCGCCCACCAAGGCCTTACGCGGGGTCCGTCAGCCGCCGCGCGCGCGCCGTCCGGCCGGGTTCAAAACGGCGCGTAGAGCGCCGGATCCCGCCACGCCGCGCCCGCGCCGTAGCGCGCGCTCAGCGCCGCCGCGAACGGCGCGGCGCGCGGCGGCAATCCGTGCGTGGCATAAGCCCGGGCCCGCGCCGCGACGCTCTCCTGAAACCGGATCCACGCGGGCGAGGCGACGGCGCCTCCGGCGTCGAGGTTGTCGGCGCTGAAGTGGAACGCGGTTCCGGCGGCGACCGAGAAGATCCACTCGAGCGCCTGCGGCTTCACCTCGACGTGCTCGAATTCGCGCTGCTCTTCCGCGGTGCGCCCGTCCGGCCGGTACCAATAGCCGTAGTCGGGAAGCGCGCGCCGCGCCGCGCCGGCGATGCACCAGTGCGCGACCTCGTGCAGGGCGCTCGCGAAGAAGCCGTGCGCGAAGACGACCTCCGCCGGCTCGCCGCCCGGGCCCCACGGCCGGTAGCAGGGCTCGCCGTCGCCGCGCACGAGCACGGTCCGCTCGCCGGCGAAGAGTCGGGAAAAAAGGGCGATGAGGTCGTGGATGTCGTGGCGCACGACCGGAATTTACCCCGTCTGCCGTGGCCGACGCCAGACCTTAAGCCTTGCTGCCGTGGTCGGATCCGGCCTTTATACCAAGACCGGCCTGGAGGCGTGCCTTAAGCCATGAGCCACTTGGCTCCCAGGGCAGCATGCAGCGCCGTGGTGTCGAACAGCGGGACCGCGGCGTCCTGCGGATTCCGGGGATCCAGAAGCATACCGATCTCGGTGCAGCCGAGGATGACCCCCTCGGCCCCCGCCGCCGCGAGCCGGCCGACGACATCCCGGAAGAAGGCGGCCGAGGCCGGTAGGGCCCGGTCGTGGATGAGCTCTTTAAATATGATTTCGTTAACCCGCCGGGCGTCCCCCGCCGCCGGAACGAGGACCTCGAGCCCGCGCACCTCGTACTCGCGGCGGTAGAACTCGTGGCTCATCGTGTACCGCGTCCCGAGCAGCCCGACCCGCCGCAGCCCCGCGTCCCGCACCGCCGCGGCCGCCGCGTCGAAGATGTCGAGCGCCGGGATACCGACCGCGGCGCAGACTGGCGCGAGCACGCGGTGCATGGTGTTGCTCGCGATCAGGAACGCGCCGGCGCCGGCGCGCTCGAGCCCGCGGGCCTTGTCCGCGAGGATTCCGGCCGCGCGGTCCCAGTCGTCCTTCGCCTGCGCGTCGATGATGGGCTGGAAGTCCACGCTCGCGACGAGCAGGTCCGCCGAGTGCTGCCGCCCGCGCGCCGCATGGACCGCCGCGTTGATCGCGCGGTAGTAGTGCAGCGTCGAGGCCCAGCTCATGCCGCCCAGGATCCCCAGGGTTTTCTGCGTATTTTTCACACAGGCCTTTGTTGATAACCGCGGTCGGGCCTTTGATTAATCTTTGATTAACGCGCCAACTTTACACTGACTAGCCCGGCGCCGCCTGTTAAGTCTCCGCGCATCAACGGATCCGGATCACTCCTTGGAGGCTTCCATGCTTACGCGTCAGGTCAAACTCGCCGTCGCCGCCCTTTGCGCCCTCGGCGCCGCCCGGAGCTTCGCCGCGCCCTATACTTGGACCGACGCCAAGTCGGGCCGCGAATACCAGCTCCTCGAGACCGAGATGACTTGGAATCAGGCCGAGCGCGCCTGCCACAGCCGGGGTTACGCCCTCTCCGACCTCCGTTACCTCGGCGACGAGGAGCGGAAGGACTTCCTCGCCAGCACCGCCCTCGAGAAGCTGAGCTGGGAAAAGCTCTACGAAGGCACCTCGCGCGAGACCCGCATCACCCACATCTGGCAGTCCGCCCAGGCCGGGACCGCCGCCTCGAACGGCGCCTCCTATGGCTCGACCCAGATCGTGGTCCAAAAGCGCGGCGACGCGATGACGACCACCGAGGAGTGGCACGGCGAAGACGACACCGCGCGCGGCGTCTGCATGGCGACCGACGCGTTCTGGTACTACTGCAACATCCACTACGTCTGTACCTACCGGTATACGGGCGGCCAGTACTCGATCACCTCCATGTTCATCGACTACGGCGCCACCGAAAACGAGGCGCTCCGCCGCATCATCGAGCGCACGGAAGCCTCGGCCAACGCCGGCGATGGCGAGTGCAAGCTCGATACGGCCTCCAAGATCTGTCTGCGCGAGCTGCCGTGAGGGCCGCGCGTCGCCTCGCCATCCCGACCCACTTTTTGCCTGAAAGGACGTCCCCATGAAGCGTACATTGTCCGCCCTAGCCGTCGTCGCGCTGCTTTTCTCCGCCGGCACCGCCGGCGCGGCCGGCTTCGACCCCGCGCTCCAGGCCAAGGAGATCGCCGAGGCCGGCAAGGCCAACGCCGACTCGAACCGCACCAACATGCTCGCGCCGCGGGAGGCCGCGAAGATGGAGGCCGAGACGGCCAAGCTCATCGCCGAGGCGTACCGTACGCTCACCGAGGCCCACCTCAACGAGGCGAAAACCGCGCAGGTTTACCAGGAAATCTTTGCGCTCCAGCAGCGCATGCGCATCCGCGAGTACGAGTTCGGCCGCATCGTCGCCGCCGACTTCCGGATGAACGAGGAGAT
>JAYVWD010000803.1:0-1802 GCA_043786345.1 Pseudomonadota bacterium | reverse complement strand
GACGGCATGCCGGGCTGGGTGCTATACCAGACCTCGGGCGTCCCGAGCGGGCTCTTCCTCGGCGAGATCCCTCCGGCGACAACTTACGTGTTCAAGGTGGAAAAAATCTGATGCAGCTCCCGCCCGCACTGCTCGCCCTGGCCCTTGCGACCATGGGGACGGCAGCGCTGGCCCAGAGCGACTCCGGCGCGGGCGGCTCGCCGTCCGAAAGCGACGTCCCGCCGCGGCACCAGGCCCAGCAGCCCCTCGTCACGACGTTTCCGGCCGCGGACAAGGACGAGGCCGTCCCGGTCGCCTCCGTGGTGATCCTCGCGTCGCCGCTGCTTCCCGGCTCCGGCCTGGCGGCCGCCTACCACGTGACGCCGCGGATCTGGGCGGAAGGCTCCTTCTTCAACCGCCATTCGGACACGAACCTCGATAGCTCCCTCCAGGTCGAGAGCCTGATCGGCGGCGTCGGGCGCGTCTTCCTCTTTCACAGCTTCAACCTGAGCGGCGGCTTCGTCTACCGCCGCAAGACGATCGATTTCGCCAACGGCAAGGAGTCCGAGAACGAGCGGGAGCCCGGCGTCAAGGCCGACGGCAAGGCCACCGGGATCATGGGCTCGATCGGCAACCAGTGGATCATCGGCGACCATTTCGTCCTCGGCGCCGACTGGTTCGACGGCTTCAACATCGTCAACAACGGCGGCGTCAAGCTGTCGGGAACCGCGCGGCTCACGCCCGAGCGCAAGGCCCTCCTCAAGCAAAAGGCGACGGCCTACAACGGCAACCAATACCCGAACGTGCTCAAGCTCCGGCTCGGCTGGTCGTTCTAGGCGCACAGCAGACCGGCGGCATCCCGCCGCTTTTGCCTCGACACTCCCGGGCCGGGTCTGCTAACGCCTGCCCATCGGGATGCCCCCGAAGGAGACCGCATATGACCACCACCGATGCCTCCCGCCCCCTCGACGCGCGCCGCCTCGCCCAATCGACCCGCGCGCTGTCGTTCGGACTCCTCGACGAGTTCCGCGCCTTCGCGATGAAGGGCAGCGTCGTCGACCTGGCCGTCGGCGTCATCATCGGCGCGGCCTTCGGCAAGCTGGTCGACAGCCTGGTCAAAAACATCCTCATGCCCCTCGTCAGCCTGCTCATGCCCTCCGACCAAAGCTACGTCGGCTGGAAGGTCGCCGTCGGCGCCAAGGAAGTGCCGTACGGCCTCTTCCTCGGCGACGTCGTCAACTTCATCATCGTCGCCTTCGCGGTGTTTCTCTTCATCGTGAAGTTCCTCGGCTTCCTGTCGCGCCGGCGCGCCGTCGCCGCGGCCGCAGCGCCGGCGCCCGCGCCGTCCCGCCAGGAGGAGCTCCTCGCTGAAATCCGGGACCTCCTGCAGAAACAGGCGGTCCGCCCGTAGACCTCCAAAAAAAAGGTCTTTCGCCATGGTCAATCACGGGATCAAGACGGCATGTCTCGTCGGAGGCTTCCTCATCGCCAGCTCCCAGGCCTTCGGATGGACAGGCAACACCGTGCCGTCGAAGCTGAACGATTGGACCAAAATCGGTTACTTCACCGCCACGGATCTATACCCCGGCGACATAACGGCCAGCGGCTCCTGGTCGCTCGACACCGCCAAAGCGGCTACGTCGGACCTAACGCCTACGTCCCCGGCAACGCCGGATATTGCGCCCGCCTGGAAAATTTCCGCCAATATTCGTTCAGTCAGGACTTCACGATGGGCGCCGTGATTTTTGGCGTGCACTTCGACAGCGGGATCGAGCAGACGATCGGCTTTGACCAAGCCCAGGATTACGCAGGCTGACTTGGCC
>JAYVWD010000802.1:0-10314 GCA_043786345.1 Pseudomonadota bacterium | reverse complement strand
CCGGGCCCGAGGCCAGGAGCACCAGGCCAATGATCAAAGGTCTCGTATTCACAGGCAACCTCCCGAGGTCCGTCAAAGGAATCCGTCCACGCGCCCGGGGTTTTAGCTGGATCTGGCGCCCTTGTCCAAGCCGGGCGGGCCGCAGCTCAACGAAACGGAAAATACCCGGCCGCTCAGCAGCTCTTGAGCCTCGGCCGGAGCGCCTTGCGCAGCAGATGCTGTACAAAGGACGGCGCCTTCGCCCCGCCGCCCCCGCCCCCGCCCCCGCTGCCGCCGACCCGCGTTATGGCGACGGCAGCTGCCTTGAACGCGGGCGTGCGCGACTGCGGGTCGATCCGGCGGGGAACGAGCGCGTTCGCCTCGGGGTAGTACATCAGCACGTTCCCGGATTTGATGTCGAAGGCCCGCGCCCGCACCGTCATGCTCCCCGTCGCGTTCGCGACGGACACCAGGTCGTCATCGACCAGGCCGAGCCGCGTCAGATCGCTCGCGGCCATCAGCACGACGTCGCGCCGCTCCTGCCCGCGGTAGTAGTCGGTGTCCTCGTAGACGACCGTATTGAACTGCCCTTCCGAGCGCACCGTCATCAGCATGAACGGTGTCGCCTCTTTTTTCGGCAGATCATGGGCGAAAAACCGGGCCTTGCCGCTTGCCCTCGGGAACCGCCCCTCGTGCAGCAGACGCCCCGGAATTGCGAACTCTTTCCGGGTCTTGCCCGCGTCCTTCGCGGCCTCCATGCCAGGAATCAGCTTGGCGATCCAGGCGCGCACCGCATCGGCGTCGCGCATCGCGCTCCATTGGATTTTTGCCGACTTCACGCCGTCCAGAAGGCGCGTGCCGAGGTCGGCGACGATCTCGACCTCGCCGCGCGGCCCGACGTGCCGCGCCTTGCCGCCGTCGCTCACGCGCACGTAGCTGAACATCGACTCCTGCGTCGTCACGTACGGCTCCTCGTCGCGCGCGAGAACGGGCAGGATCAGAGTCTCCTTGCCGAGTCCGTGGGCGTGGCCGGTGTTGAGCGCGGTGTTTAGGTAGACGACGAGGTCGACCTGCGCCAGCGCCTCGCGCGCAAAACGCGCATCGGGGTTCGAGCCGAAGAGGTTGCCGCCGAGGCACACCGCGACGCGCATTTTGCCGGCGTGCGCGGCCTCCATGCATTCCATGGTGTCGTAGCCTCGGTGCGCCGGCACCGGGATCCCTTCCGCCGCGAAGCGTTTGAGGACCTCATCCTTCATCTGCGGCGAGACGCCGACCGTGCCGAGGCCCTGGACGTTGCTGTGGCCGCGGATCGGCAAAAGGCCCGCGCAGGGCTTGCCGACCATGCCGCGCAGGAGCGCCAGGTTCGTGATCCATTGGACGTTTTCGACGCCGTGCTCGTGGTGGGTGATGCCCATCGTCCAGGCGAAGACGGCGCGTTTCGACCGCGCGTAGACCTGGGCCAGCGCCTCGATCTCGGCGCGGCTCATGCCGGAGTCCCGCTCGACGTCCGCCCACGCCAAGGCCGCGAGCGCCGCCTCGACCGCCGCGAAGCCCTCCGTCGAGGCCTCGATGAAGGCGCGGTCCACGGCGCCCGGGATGTCGCCGACGGCCTTCGCGAGCCCCGCGAGGAGCGCGATGTCGCCGCCGATGTTGATCTGCGCCCAGTGGCTCGCGACCTTGCTGCCGAACACGAGGCTGCGCGGGTCGGACGGCACGCGGAAGCGCTTTAGCCCGAGTTCGCGGACCGGATTCACCGCGATCACCGCGCCGCCGCGCCGCCGGAGCTTCATCAGCTGCGTCATGAGCCGCGGGTGGTTCGAGGCGGGGTTGCCGCCGATCAGGAAGACCAGGTCGGCGTGCTCGACGTCGTCCAGGTCGATCGTCGCGGTGCCGGCGCCGATCGCCTGCCCGAGGCCGACGCCGCTCGCCTGATGGCAGTAGAAACTGCAGTTGTTGACGTGGTTGGTGCCGTAGACGCGCGCCAGCAGCGACAGCAGAAAGCCGGCCTCGTTCGAGGAGCGCCCGCTGAAATAGAAGAACGTCTCCTTTGGATCCGCGGCGGCGAGCGCGCCCGCGAACCGCGCCATGGCCGCGTCCCAGCCGACGGCTTCGTAGGCGCTCTTGCCCGCGCGCGCCAGGACCGGCTCCACCAGTCGGCCCGCCGCCTCCAGCTCGCGCGGCGAGAGCGCCTGCAGCGCCTTGAGCCCGAAGCGCGCGAAAAAACGCGGCTCGACCGCCCCCTGCATGTCGGCGGCCATCGCCTGGAGCGACTTCTTGCAGACCTCCGGCCAATGGCCGAGCTCATTGCGCATGCCTCCTTTTTGACCACCCATGCCGAGCGCGCAGGTTTTGCAGGCGTTGCGCGCCGTCATCGCCTTCCAAAGCCGCCAGGGGCCGACCTTGCGCGCCATCGTGAACGTATAGAGCACCGCGTGCCACCCGCCGCCCGCGGTCGGCGCCGCCTTTCTCTTCGTTTGGAGGCCTTGCATCTACGTCATCCAGCCAGCTTGGTGTAAAGTCGTAACCTTAGAAAACCTCAACGCATAACATGCCCGGGACAAAAGCGCATGGCCGATCCATACAACATCGTCGTCATCGGGGCCGGGGCCGCCGGGCTGGTTACGGCCTATATCGCCGCCGCGGTCAAAGCCAAGGTCGTTCTCATCGAGCGCCACAAGATGGGCGGCGACTGCCTCAACACCGGGTGCGTGCCCTCCAAAGCCCTCATCAAGACCGCCAAGGTCGTCGCCCAAATGCGCAACCACCAGAAATATGGCATCAAGTCCGTGCAGTTCGAGCTCGACTTCGCCCAGGTGATGGCGCGCGTCCACGAGGTCATCGCGAAGGTCGAGCCCCACGACAGCATCGAGCGCTACACGGGCCTCGGCGTCGAGTGCCTCACCGGCGATGCCGAGATCCTCGACCGTCACACGGTCCGGGTCAACGGCAGGGAGCTTAAGACCAAGAACATCGTCCTGGCCCTCGGCGGCTCGCCGATCGTCCCGCCGATCAATGGGCTGGACGCGATCACCTACCGCACCTCCGAAAACCTCTGGGACATGAAGACCCTCCCGAAGCGCCTCGTCGTCCTCGGCGGCGGCCCGATCGGCTGCGAGATGACGCAGGCCTTTCAGCGCCTCGGGTCGCAGGTCACGCAGGTCGAGATGGGCCCGCGGATCCTGCCGCGCGAGGACGACGACGTCGCGGCGATGATCGCGGCGCTCTTCGCCAAGGAAGGCGTGCGCCTGCTCACCGGCGCCAAGGCGACGGCCGTCGTGCGGGAGAACGGCGAAAAGGTCCTCGTCTGCGAAAAAGGCGGGAGCCTCGTGCGCGTCCCGTTCGACGAGCTGCTCGTCGCCGTCGGCCGCAAGGCGAACACCGCCCAGTCCTGGGACTGGAAGAAGCTCGGCGTCGAGCTCCATCACAATGGCACGATCAAGGTCGACGCGTTCATGCGCGCCAACGGCGCCAACATCTACGCCTGCGGCGACGCGACCGGGCCCTACCAGTTCACCCACGTCGCCTCGCACCAGGCCTGGTATTGCGCGGTGAACGCGCTCTTCTCGCCGCTCAAGAAGTTCAAGGCCGACTACCGCGTCATCCCCTGGGTCACCTTCACCGACCCCGAGGTCGCCCAGGTCGGCCACAACGAGCAGTCCGCCAAGGCCGCCGGGATCCCCTACGAGGTGACGCGTTACGGCATGGACGACCTGGACCGCGCCATCGCCGAGTCCGAGGAGCACGGGCAGGTCAAGGTGCTCACCGTCCCGGGCAAGGACGAGATCCTCGGCGTCAACATCGTCGCCCACGGCGCCGGCGAGATGATCGCCGAGTACGTCGGCGCGATGAAGCACCATCACGGGCTGAACGCGATCCTCGGGACGATCCACTCCTACCCGACCTTCGTCGAAGCCAACAAGGCCGCCGCGGGAAACTGGAAGAAGGCGCACGCCCCGGAGAAGGTCCTGAAGTATCTGGAGAAATTCCACGGCTTCCGGCGTTGACCCGCAAACCGCAGAAAAGGCTCAAGTTTCATGCCTCTTCTGCCGATACGCGGAGCATGATTAAACCCATCCATCGCCTCGCGCTCACCGCCTTGCTCGGACTGCCCATCGGCCTGGCCTGCAGCCAGGACAACTTCGCCGGCAGCGGCAAGAAGGCCTCGGCCGACGCCAAGAAAAATGACGACGGCACCGGGTCGGGGATCATTCCGAAGAACGTGAGTGTTCCGGTCGGCGAGACCAAGGATCCGATTCCGGCCAGCATCCCGATCGCGGGCTGCAAGGTCGACGACCCGAAGATCGCCAGCTGCGACCCGAAGACGGGCGCGATCAAGGGCCTGGCGCCGGGTGAAACCAAAGTACACGTCAAGACGCCGACGGGCGATCAGGTCGTCGACGTCACGGTCACGCCGGACGGCAGCGGCAGCTCCGGCCGCACGGGAACGGGCAGCCCCGGCGGCACCGGGACCTCGGGGACGGGCAGCCCCGGCGACGGAACCAGCTCCGGCACGGCGTCGATCGGCACCGATCAGGGCAGCGGCACCACGACCGGCAACCCCTCCATCGACAGCTCCGAGGCCGCGTTCGCCTGCGACAAGGGTCAGGTCGGCCTCGTCGGCAAAGTCTATAAGCTCCCCGAAGGCACGAACGCGCTGCCGAACCTCGACGCCATGACGCCGATCGGCCAGATCACGGCGCTCAACCTCGACGTGCCGCCGCGCAAGTGGGAGGACGGCTTCCCGGCGCTCCCCGGCCTGATCGAATGGTTCGCGATCAAGTTCTTCGCCGAGCTCGACGCGCCGGTCGACGGCTCGTATGTGTTCCAGACGATCAGCGACGACGGCAGCAAGGTCTACATCGACGACGCGCTCGTCGTGAACAACGACGGCACCCACGCCCCGACGGCGAAGGAATCGGCGCCCATCCACCTGACGAAGGGCCGCCACCTCCTCACCGTCGAGTGGTTCCAGGGACCGCGCGTCCAGATCGCGCTGCAGCTCGGCTGGAAGAAGCCCGGCGACGCCGACTTCTCGTTCGTGCCGGCCGAGTGGCTGCACCACGGCACCGACTGCACGCTCAAGCCCCTCGGCCAATTTCCGTAAGGGCGTGCCGGGCCGCGCCGATCAAGGCGAGGTCCGGATCCGTCACGACGCGCACGGGCATCGCCGCGAGCAGCGCTGCGAAGCGGCCTTTGGCCGTCATCGCCGCCAGGAATCCGCCCGCGCGCAACCACGGCAGGATGCGCGGCGCGATGCCGCCGCCGAGGTAGACGCCGCCGACCGCCATGGATTTCAGCGCGAGGTTGCCGGCCTCGGCGCCGTAAAGGCGCACGAACCAGCGCAGGATCCGGTCGGCGAGCGGGTCGCCGGCCTCGGCGGCCGCGATCACGGCCGCCCCGATGTCCTGGTTTGCCGCCGCGGCCGCCGCCAGCGCCGGGCCCGGCGTCTCGCCGCGCACGCCGACGAGGACGTCGTAAAGGTTCCGAAAGCCGTCGAGCCCGGAGACGACGCGTTCCCAGCTCACGTGGCCGTCGTATTTCCGGCGCAGGACGTCGAGCAGCTCGCCGTCTTCCGCCGCGATCGGCGCGAACGACGCGTGGCCGCCCTCCGAAGCGCTGGGGCGGTGCCGCTTGCCGTCGAAGAAGAGGATCGATTCCCCGAGCCCCGTGCCGGCGGCGAGGAGCGCGCGGTTTCCGGGGCGCTCGGCGCCGGCGTTGAGCGTGATCAGGTGCTCCGGCGGGCAGTCGGCGAGGCCGTGCGCGAGCGCCTCCAGGTCGTTCAGCAAAAAGGCGGGCGCGTGCACCGCGTCGCCGAGGCCCTTGGCGTCGACGGTCCACGGCAGGTTCGTGACGCGCCCGAAGCCGCCGAACACGGGGCCGGCAATGCCGGCGCACACCGCTGTCGGTCTAAATGAATGTCTGTTTAGATAGGCGCCGACGATCGGCCCCAAGCCGGCGTGGTCGCGGGAGGCGAAGCGCTCCGGGTCCTGGACGGCGAGCCGCCCGTCCGCGGCGGGCGCGACCCGCGCGCAGACGACCTTGGTGCCCCCGACGTCGACCGCGAGGATGCTCACGCGTTCGGCCGGCCGACGCACTCGTAGTAGAACCCGGCCTTGCGCAGGGTCTCGCCGACGTACTGATTGCGGAGGTCGAAAACCGCGCGCTTGCGCATCATGCCGCCGATCTTGTCCCAGTTGGGCCGCTTATACTCGCTCCATTCGGTGACGAGCACGACGCCGTCCGCGCCCTTGACCGCGTCGTAGGCCGACTTCGCGTAGGTCAGGCCCGCGCGCTCGCCGATCTCGGCGCGGAAGTTCGACTCGCCCTCGGGGTCGTGGGCGACGACCGCCGCGCCGGCCTTGAGGAGCTCCTCGATGATGGTCTTCGCCGGCGCCTCGCGGCAGTCGTCGGTGCCGGGTTTGAAGGCCAAGCCCCACACCGCGACCCTGAGCCCCACCATGGCTTTGTAGTGGCTGACGACCTTTTGGGCGACGAAGAGCTTCTGGGCCTCGTTCGCGACGTTCACCGCCTCGAGCACCTCGAGGGTCACGCCGTAGCTCTTGCCGGTCTTGCGCAAGGCCGCGACGTCCTTCGGGAAACAGGAGCCGCCGAAGCCCGGGCCGGCATAGAGGAACTTGCGGCCGATGCGCGGGTCGGCGCCCATCCCCAGGCGGATGTTGTCGACGTTGGCGCCGACCTTCTCGCACAGGCGGGCGATCTCGTTCATAAAGCTGATCCGCGTCGCCAGCATGGCGTTGGCGGCGTACTTCGTCAGCTCCGACGAGCGCTTGTCCATCAGGAAGAGCTTGTTCGGATCGTCCACGATGTAGGGCTTGTAGATCTCGCGCAGGATGTTCTCGGCGAACGGGTCGCTGGCGCCGGCGACGATGCGGTCGGGGTGCATGAAGTCGTCGATCGCCGTGCCTTCCTTGAGGAACTCGGGGTTCGAGGCGACGTGCACCGGGAAGGCGACGCCGCGCTTCGCGACCTCGTCCTTGAGGACCTGCTCGACCACGTCGCAGGTGCCGACGGGGACGGTGGACTTGACGATGACGACGAGCTCGCGGGCGGCGAGGCGGCCGACGTCGCGGGCGACGTTCTTGACGTATTGGAGGTCGGCCGAGCCGTCCTCGCCCTGGGGCGTGCCGACGGCGATGAAGACGCACTCGGCGTTCTGGAGGGCGGCAGCCAGGTCGGTCGTGAACGAGATGCGCTCGTTCTCGATGTTGCGCTTGATGAGGGCCTCGATGCCCGGCTCGAAGATCGGCGGGATCCCGGCCTTGAGCTTCTTGATTTTGTCCTCGTTCGTGTCGACACACATAACGGTATGTCCCACGTCTGCGAGGCAGACCCCGGTCACCAATCCGACGTAACCCGTGCCGACAATGGCGATCTGCATTCCGATTTGCCCTTTCCGAAAACTCTCAGTCATGTGGAGGGCGTAGGTATACCTCTGGCCAATTGCCTCCGCAAGGGGGCCGATGCTATACTGGGCATAGGCCACTACCATAATCATTTCAAGCGTTTGTCGGGGATCCCATGTCCGATGACAAGACCATAATCGCCGAGACCCCGAACCTGACGATCCTGCAGGGCCCCAAGCGTAAGAACGCCTGTGTCGTCCAATACAGCGGGGCCAAGCTCGGCAAACGCTATCCGCTCACGGAATCACAGAACGTCGTCGGCCGGTCGCCGAGCGTCCAGGTCGTCATCAATGAGGCCAGCGTTTCCCGCCAGCACGCCCGCTTCGTCCTCGTCGGCGACGACGTGGTGGTCGAGGACATGGGGAGCTCCAACGGCACCTTCGTCAACGATGCCCGGGCCGACGGCCAGGTCAAGCTCAAGGACGGCGACATCGTCCGCCTCGGCACCGTGCTGCTCAAGTTCTTCGGGCACGACAACGTCGACAGCATCATGCACGACAAGATCTACCGCATGGCGACCATCGACGCCGGCACCCAGATCTTCAACAAGGGCTACCTGCTCGACGCGCTCGAGAGCGAGATGAAGTTCTCCCGCACCTACGACCGCCCGCTGTCGATCATTTATTATGACTTGGACAAGTTCAAGCCGGTCAACGACACCTACGGCCACAACATGGGCGATTACATCCTGCGCGAGTCGTCCGCGGTCGTTAAGGCGACCATCCGCAAAGAGGACATCCTCGGGCGCTACGGCGGCGAGGAGTTCGTGATCGTCCTCCCCAACACCGACCAGCGCACCGCCGCCGAGCTCGCCGAGCGCATCCGGGCCCGCCACGAGGCGCACCCGTTCATGGTCGACTTCGAGAAGGACGGGCAGAAGACCAAGGTCCAGCACCGCCAGACGGTGTCGTCGGGGGTCCAACAGCTCACCGCGGCCCAGCCGACCCTGAAAGACTTCCTCGAAGCGGCCGACAAGAAGCTGTATAACTCGAAGCACACGGGTCGCAACAAGGTCACCGTCTAATGGTCATGAAACGACTCCTCCTGGTCCTCGCCACGCTTCCCGCGCTCCTGGCCGTCGCCGGCTGCGTGACGTCGACGGAGAGCGGCGTATCCGTGACGCCGGCGCCCGAGGAGGACGACCAGTACGCCGACGCCCTCAACAAAGCGACGGTGTCGAAAAGCGTGTTCAAGGACTTCGAGGCGCGGTTTTACGTCACCGTGACCTACCTCTCGCCCGAGTTCCGCTCGGCCTTCCAGAGGCGACTCGAGCGCGTCTACAAGCTCGGCCAGGTGGAGTTCAACAAGGCCTCCGGCAAGGCCGGGTTCTTCGTCGCCCTCAACTCGCCGAACAACGACGCGCTCGACCTGACGGACCCGCAGCACTGGACGATCCTGCTCCAGACGCCGGAGGGCGCGGTCAAACCGGTCCTGATCGAGCGGCTCCAGGACAAGGAGCGTTGGCGCGCGTTCTTCCCCAAAGCGATCACGGACTGGACGACCGACTACCTGGTCGTCTTCGACGCGCCGAGCGTCAACCCGAACTCCCCGGAGCTCGTGGCCAAAACGCCCGTGAATTTGACCTTCGCCAATGCCGACGCCCAGGTCGTGCTGGCCTGGTGACCGGAGACGCCGGGCCGGCCCGCGTGGCGCGTTTCTGACGCCGAGGACCGGCGGCCGATCGTTCCGGTTCCAGGACCCGTCAAACTCTTGCTCCGCGCGTCCTCCTGCCGGACTAGCGGGAAGCATTGGCATATTCATCGAGCCTACGGCGAAAGTCCTAAACCCCTTCTGCCCCAAGGATTTGACAGCTCCGGGGCAGGGCCTGTTAGACTGTTCTTACCGAAGCACAGAACGAAAAATATTTGACGCTTAGCGCGTGTGTACTTAACCAAGGGCCGCCCCCCGGCCGCTAGGGAGAGACCGCTGCATGTCCAGATTCCGTCACACCGACATTCTGGTCGAGCTCATCGAGCTCAGCCACGAACGCATGAACGAGATTCGGACCCAGCTTTCCTACTATCGGGCCTCTGTATACAAGGGTGAGACCGCCGCCCAGATCGAGGAGCGCATCGAGGACCTGCGCTTCATCGGCAGCCTGTTCGGCGACGACAACCTGTCGGACGTCTTCAAGGACTTCGACGCCGTGAAGCTCGCGAGCATCGGCGCCAGCGGCATGGACTACGTGCCGGGCGACTGCTCGTTCTCGCGGCGCGTGACGATGCTGCTCGCGACCCTCGACCGCGACCTGACGCGCCTGCACCGGGCGACGTTCGTGAAGGACGGTGAGAAGGAGCTGGCCCAGGCCTTCACCGAGGGCGTGAAGAAAGCCCGCCGCCAGATCCTGGCCATCTGCCGCGCCGGCTCGCGCCAGTGGAGCTTCTTCTCGGCGCTGTGATAGGCTCCGCGAAGGGCTGGACTCAAGGCGCCGGCCGCGCTCCCCAGCGGCCTCTCTCCATGCACTCTAGCGACACCGAGACCTCCCCTTGCGCCGCCACCTGCTGCTCCTCGCCTCGTACCTGCTCGCGGTCGCGGCCCCGCTCGCGACCGCCGTCGGCACCAACCTCGAGTACGAGTTTGCGCTGATCGCCGCCGCCGCGGTCCTCGTCCTCGTCCCCCTGGTCGCGGTCTTCCAGCCGGTCGGCTGGGCGCCGCGCGACGAGGAGGGGCGCTTCGGGCCGTCGGTCCCCTGGGAGCTCTTTTGGACCTTCCTGGTGGCGCCGGCCGTCGCCGGCGGGGCCGCCTTCCTGATGTTCTGGATCGGCAAGTGCCCGTGCAGCCGGCCCGGCTTCGGGTTTTGGATGGCGGTGCTCTTTCTGCCGGCGCTCATCCTCGCCCACGCCCTGCACTACGCGATCCTCCGGGCGCGGCTTTCCGGCGTCTCGCGCAAGCTCGGCGGCCTGGCGCTCGC
>JAYVWD010000801.1:0-2753 GCA_043786345.1 Pseudomonadota bacterium | reverse complement strand
AGCACTTCGGCCCGATCTGGATGTACCGCTACGAGCTCGACGAGTCGATCCTGCCCCTCTACCAAAGCCCCGAACTTTTCACGACTTTTTCGGAGCCCGTGAGTGAATAACGAAGACCCCAAGCCTGGCGACGACCAGGCCCACGAGCTCAAGCTCGGGGAAGAGGCCGTCGACCCGTCCGAGCTGATGGACGAGTTCGGCGACTACGAGTCGCTGGAAGAAGAGCACCCGGCCGACGATGCCGCGCGCGCCGGCGCGTCTGCCGACTCCGACCCCGGGGCGACCCCGAAGGAGCGCAAGGCCGCCAGCATGCGCCTCGAGTCGCGCGTCGAGTCGGTCGTCTTCGCCTCGAATAAGCCCCTGAAAGCGCCCGAGGTTTTGGACCTCCTCAACGACCCGACCCTCACCGAGGACGACATCCAGACGACCCTCGACCAGCTCGTCGAGCACTACGAAGACCGCGGCGGCGGCTTTCGCCTCCACTACCTGAAGCGCCTCGGCTACCAGTTCCAGACGGCCGACGCGGCCGCGTCCATCATGGAGCGCATGTTCGCCTCGCGCCCGCGCCCGATCTCGCGCGCCGCCCTGGAGACCCTCGCCATCATCGCCTACCGTCAGCCGGTAACCCGCGCCGAGGTGGAATTCATCCGCGGCGTCGACGCCGGATCGATTTTCAAGACCCTCCTGGAGCGCGGTCTCGTCCGCTGTACGGGCCGGAAAGAGATCATCGGCCGCCCCATGCTCTTTGGCACGACCGACGACTTCCTCAAGGTCTTCAACCTCAGTAGCGTCAAGGATCTCCCGCCCTTGGAGTCCTTCCAGCCCAACCGCGAGGTCATGCAGGGGGCCATGGACCGCCTGAGTGAGAACGCCGAAGGCGAAGAGCTGGTTGACGTGGAGCAATATATCGCCGACAACACGGCCGGCGCCGGGGCCACGAGCGACGAAGAGCTCCTGGCCGGCGATGAAGACGATGCACAGGCTGAGAAGCCGCAGCAACAGGAAGTACCGACCGATGGAACCGATGCGCGTTCAGAAGTGGCTCTCCCAGATGGGATTGACCTCCCGCCGGGAGGCAGAGACCTGGATCACGAAGCGCCGGATCGCGATTAACGGCAATGTGATCTCCGAGCTCGGAACCAAGCTCACCCCCGGCGTCGACTCGGTGACGGTCGACGGCAAGCCGATCAGCCAGAAGGCCCCGCCCCGGGTCTACTGGATGCTCCACAAGCCCGACGAAGTCCTGACGGCCCGCAACGACGGCTTCGAGCGCTCCACGATCTACGACCTGCCGGCCCTGAAAAAGGTCCCGTTCCTCGTCGTCCCGGTCGGTCGCCTCGACTTCATGACCGAAGGCCTCTTGCTGATGACCAACGACGGTGAGCTGGCGAACCGCCTGTGCCACCCGAAGTACCACGTCCCGCGCACCTACCACGTCCTGGTCGGCGGCAAGCTCACCGAAGAGCAGGAGCGCGCGATCAAGCGCGGGATCACGCTCGAGGACGGGCCCACGGGCCGGATCAACATCCGCTACGCCCATGGCCGAAACCTCGGCGCCTCCCGCGGCAGCTGGTACATGGTCACGGTGTTCGAAGGCCGTAACCGCCTCGTCCGCCGCCTGTTCGAGCATTTCGGCTGCAAGGTCGTCCGCCTGCTGCGGGTCGGCTTCGGCGATCTCACCTTGCCCGAAGACCTGAAGCCCGGCGACTATATGCAGCTCAAGTCGGAGCAAATCCACTCGCTCAAGCGGGCGGCCCAGCTCCTCTAAACCGGGAGTGTTTCGATGAAGCTCGCGACCAGGCGCAACGGCAAACGCGACGGCCAACTCGTCGTCGTGAGCCGCGACGGGAAGACTTACGCGGACGCCGCCGACGCCGCGCCGACCCTGCAGGCCGCGCTCGACGACTGGAAAGACGCCGAGCCGAAGCTCCGGAAGCTCGTCGAAGCGCTCGCCAGCGGCTCGAAAAAAGGCGCCGCGGTCGATCCGCGGGAGCTCCACGCCCCCCTGCCGCGCGCCTACGAGTGGGTCGACGGCTCCGCCTACATCAACCACATCGTCCTCGTGCGCAAAGCCCGCAACGCCGAGCCGCCGGCGACGCTGCGCACCGATCCGCTCGTCTATCAGGGCGGCTCGGGCGTGTTGCTCGGCCCGACGGAAAACATCCCGCTGAAAGACCCCGCCTGGGGCTGCGACTTCGAATCCGAAGTATGCGTCGTCCTCGGCGACACGCCGCAGGGCACACGCGCGGAAGACGCCCACAAATACATCCGCCTCGTGATGCTCGCGAACGACGTCTCGCTGCGCAACCTGATCCCGGCGGAGCTGGAAAAAGGCTTCGGCTTCTTCAACTCGAAGCCGGCCACCGCGTTCTCGCCCTTTGCCTTGACGCCCGACGAGCTCGGCGACGCATGGAAAGGCGCGCGCCTGCACCTGCCGCTGCGCACCCGGCTCAATGGCAAGCGGTTCGGCGATCCGGAGGCCGGCAAGGAGATGCACTTCTCCTTCGGCGACCTGCTGGAGCACATCACGAAGACGCGCGCCTTCACGGCGGGCACGATCGTCGGCAGCGGCACGGTGTCGAACGAGGACCGCGCCCGCGGCTCGTCGTGCCTGCAGGAGGTCCGCATGCTCGAGAAGATCGAGACTGGCGCCGTAAAGACGCCGTTCCTCACCTTCGGTGACCGCGTCGAGATCGAGATGCTCGACGCCAAAGGCCAGAGCCTCTTCGGGACGATCGATCAGACCGTGGTAC
>JAYVWD010000800.1:0-2624 GCA_043786345.1 Pseudomonadota bacterium | reverse complement strand
ACGGTCGCGAACGTCGTCGCCTACAACTGCTCGGCCGAAAACGCGAACTGCAAGTGCGGCACGAAAAAGCTCGCCCGCACGATGCTGTCCCGGTGCCTGCCGAGCTTGGACCCGCAGACGAAGGAAATGGACGAGGCCGCGACGATGCTCGGGAACCTCTGTGCCAAAAACGAAGCCGGTATGCGGACGGCGATCGCCTCGATGATCGCCTCCTATGCTTTCGCCAGCGCCCGCTGAGCCCAAGGAAGGTCCCATGGCAACCAGCAGAATCGACCGACGTGAACTCCTCCGCAAAGCCATCTACGGCGGCGTCGGGGGCGCCGTCGCCCTCGAGCAGCTTGGCGGCGTGCCGCTCCTCGGCACCTGGGCGTCGAAGCACGTCTTTAGCCCGGTGATGGGCACGCGCGACGCGTTCTACCTGATGCGCGACGCGCTCGCCGGCGGCCCCTCGGCCCTCGCGGTCGCCGAGGCGTTCGCGACGACCGACGACCAGAAGTGGGTGATCGTCGACATCAAGGTGATGACCCAGGTCCACCATCCGATGATCTTCAAGCTCGGCGACGCGGCGGGCCCCAAGGCCTCGGCGAACCTCAACGCCTCGGCCAACGTCAAGGCTCAGGGCGTCGACCTGATCTCCGACAACGCCCGCTGGGCGAAGCTCCGCTTCAACAAGTGGTTCGCCGGCTGCCTCGGCGCCGGCACCTCCGACGGCGCGGCGCCGACGGCGGCCAATCTGCGCGGCCTCGAGGCCACCGACGTCTGCGACCTGAACGGTCCGGCGATCGGCGACAAAGTCGCCGTCCAGACCTTCATGGGCCTGGCCCAGCCCGAGCTGATCGTGCACCAGCTGCGCGGGTGCCGCCTGCGCAAGACCCAGGGCGACATCGGCTTCCTCCTCGACCAGACGCGCCTCCTCTATAGCCCGCTCGGCATCACCTGCTTCATGATGGGCAACGAATACGACTCGGCCGGCCCGCCGATCGCGCGCAACGCCGTGCTCGGCACGGGCGACGGCGGCGCCGTCATCGTCGCGAGCCGCACGGTGACCGATTACGTCGATCAGATCAAGCAGTTCACCAGCGGCCGCGGCTTCGCCGACCATAAGCCGATCGAGCAGAACGTCGTCTACCGCATGGACAAGCTCGTGAACAAGGACCCCGTCCTGCGCTCGGAGCTCATCAACTCGATCACCGGCTTCGGCGGCGCGCTCGGCGCGCTCCGCGCCGCCGCCGACCTCGAGGCCCGCCGCGAGACGGCCGTCAAGCCGGAGGACGGCGCCGCGCAGTCGACCCTCGTCGGCGACGCCGCGACCATCGCGGCCGGCCTGCCGCCCTCGAGCGAGTTCGTCGCCCAGTGCAAGTACGTCGCGCAGTCGATGCACCTGCCGAACACGCCGCTGCGCAATTTCTCGCTCTTCCTCAACGTCATCGACTTGGACGGCAAGAACCTCGACGCGCCGGTCAACACCGCCGACGCCTCCAACAAGGACCTGCGCGCCTACACGTACGTCGAGGGCATGCGCCAGCTCGCGATGGGTCTCAACGTCATCGCCAAAGAGATCGCCGACGGCAAGAACATCATCGTTTACGTCCACTCGGAGGGCGGCCGGTCCGCGACCATGGGCGACAGCATCGTGTCGTTCGCCCTCGTCATGGGGCCCAAGGGCACGGGCATGCTCGACGACGAGCTCTACGCCTCCAACGAGATGGTCGGTGGCACGATCATGGACACCGGCATCGCCGGCGCCGCCAAGGCCTGGGGGACCCCCGACTCCGACATCTACGGCCTCAACAACAGCAAGATCGACGGCGTCGTGCCGTCCGCCGGCGACGTCGGCATGGGGATCGTCGAGTTTATCGAAGAGAAGATGGGTAAAGCCAAGGGCGGCCGCACCGGAATGAGCGATGACGACGCGCGATACGTGAAGCTCAAGCGCGGATGAGTTAAACTGGGGACCTGCCACTGGGAGGCCCCGAATGACGCCGAGTCCGAACCGCCTTTTGCCTTGTGCACTCGGCGTCCTTTTCGTCGCCACCGGCGCCACGGCGCTGCTGGTGGAGCAGGCCTTTGAGAAACTGCTGTCGACGGTGGTCGGCTCGTCGACCGAGGCTGGCGCCATCGTGCTCGCCGTCTACTTCGGCGGCCTGAGCCTCGGCGGCGTCCTCTACGGGGTCTGGCGCGACCGCGTGCGCTCGCCGCTCCGCCTCTACGCCTTCCTCGAAGGCTTGGTCGGCGCCCTGGCTTTGGGGCTCGGCCTCTGCTTTTCGCAGATCCAGGCGGTGTCCGCCGTGCTGATCCAGGCGACCGGCACCTCGCCGGCGCTCCTGTTGCTCGCGCGCCTGGCCGTGGCCGCGGCCTGGATCCTACCGCCGACCCTGGCGATGGGCGCCACGTATCCGGCCGTGGTCGGGGCGCTCGAGTCCTTCGCCGCCGGCGCGCGCGAGCGGCGGCGCGTTCCTGTCGCCATGGCGCGCATCTACGCCTGCAACCTGCTTGGCGCCTGCGCCGCCGCCTTCGCCGGACCCTATGCCTTGTTCCCGGCCCTGGGGATCACCGGCGCGCTCGTCGCGGCGGCGGGCCTTCAGGCGGCCGTCGTCGCCGGCGCGCTGCTCCTCGCGCGCCGC
>JAYVWD010000799.1:0-2255 GCA_043786345.1 Pseudomonadota bacterium | reverse complement strand
GACAGCCTGTCGGCGACGCCCGAGCCCGAGGAATGGGTCCTGATCGCGGTCGGGCTCGCCATATTGGGGTATTCGGCCGCGCAGCGCCGCCGGCTCCGGGTTCCGGCGAGACTTCGATCAGACGGGCCGCGCGAGGCCTGAAATCCCGGCGCGAAGCCGCGCCCCTGGGCGGACACTCGTTTTCCTCGCCCGATCCTAGCGCTGGCAGCTGGCCGAGGCTCTGTAGCAACCACGGGTACTGGCGAAGATCCGGTCGCAATTTTTGGTGCCGGAGATCAACATGTACTTCATCTCGCAGTAGTCGAAGCACTGGATGCTGAGCCAAGGGCCAGCGGCCGTTCCGCCACTGGTGCACTGGCCGATCGGGCGGTAGCAACCACTGGTCGTATCGAAGGAGTTGCGGCAGCTGTCTCCGACGACGCGCGGGTAATGACTCGGACCATAGTCGAAGCAGCTGATCTCGTGGCAAGCGGCCGTGGCGCCTTGGCCGAGGGCCCGGA
Source organism: Pseudomonadota bacterium (assembly GCA_043786345.1). Lineage (GTDB taxonomy): Bacteria > Bdellovibrionota_B > Oligoflexia > Oligoflexales > CAIYRB01 > JANOTL01. Next base: position 1,755 of record JAYVWD010000799.1, on the reverse strand, counting down.
GCCCGGCTAGGAGGGGTTACGGAGCACGGCAGACCTCGATGCGGTCGTTTGAGCCTGAAATCCCTAGCCCGCACGGCGCGAGTGGCAAGTGCGCCAAACTTGCCAAACCCGTTCCGGACCTGGACCTGAGGCCAGGGGCTCGGGCGTCGGGCGGGGGAGGCTTCGCGCTGGAAGGCTCCGGCCGATGGTGGTACGAGTCCCTGCATGATTTCATCGGAAAACGAGCCAGAGATCCTTTACCGCGACGAGGCCGTCCTCGCGATCGCGAAGCCATCGGGCTGGCTCGCGCACCCCTCGCCGATGGCGCCTTCCGCCGAGAGCCTGATGGGCTGGGCGCGCGCCAAAGCCGGGTGCTGGGTCTATCCGGCGCACCGCCTCGATCGGCCGACCTCCGGGGTGATGTTGTTCGGGCTCTCGGCCGCGGCGGCGACGGCGCTCGGCGAAGCGTTCGACCGGGGTGCGATCGGCAAGCGGTACCTCGCCGTCGTGCGCGGCACCTTGCCCGGCAAGGGCCTGATCGAGAAGCCGGTGCGCGGCGAGGACGGCGGGGAAAAGCCGGCCGTCACGCGCTACGAGGCGCTCGCGCACGCCGAGGCGCCGTGGGCCGTGCGGCCGTTTCCGACGGCGCGGTATACGCTCGTCGCGCTCGAGCCGCTCACTGGGCGCACGCACCAGCTCCGCCAGCACCTGCGCGCCCTCTCGCACCCGATCGTCGGCGACACCCGTTACGGCGACGGCGCTCACAATCGGGCGGCGGCCGAGCACCTCGGGGTCCGGCGGCTCCTCCTGCACGCGATTTCGCTGGAATTCCCGCGGCTTTCGCCCGACGGCGGGCGGATACGGGTCGAGGCGCCGGTGACGGATCCGGCGTTCGACGCGGCGCTGGCGCTGTTTCCCGCGGCACGGACCGCAGAGGTCGTTTCCGGGCTTCTTCGCGTTTGGGTATGGTCGCCGCCGTCCGACCTATGCCAACCTGAGGAAACCGCATGCGACTCCGACCCTTCGCCCTCGTCGTCCTGACCGTCCTGCCCGTCGGTGCGCCGGCGCTCGCCGCCTCGATCGACGACCGCGCCGCCGCCCTCGCCGCGCTGTTTCCCGCGGGCCGCCACGGGCATTGGACTCTGGCGCCGAGCCCGGCCCTCGCCCTGGTGAAGGCGTTCGTCCGCGAAACGACCGACGCGGCGACCTTTTCCGCTTATCGCTTCGTGAGCGAAGCCCCCGCCCTCGACACCGACGCCGCCCTGGCCGGAACGCTCGCGCCCGGCGCGGCGGCGCGCGCCCTCGCCGAGGCCCTCGCCGACGCGGACGACGGGCCCCTGCGGCTCGCGCAGGCGACGGCCTTGACCGAAGGCATCGCCGCCGCCGGCGGCCGCTTCGGCTTCGACGCCTCGTGGCAGAATGGCTGTGCGGTGCCGACGCCGTTCCTCCTCGTGCTCGACGAGCAGGCGGGGACCGTCGCGGGGATCGACCTGGCGCCTTGCGTCGAATGACCGTTTAACGGGCTCAGAAGGTCGCGTGAAGCTGGTCGTTCGGCAGCGAGATCTCGCGGAGCACCTCGGCCGTTTTCGCCTCGCTCGCGGCCTTCGCCACGTCGGCCTGCGCGATGACGCCGCAGCACCGGCCGTTGAGGTCCGTCACGACGAGGCGGCGGATCTGGTTCGCCTCCATCGTTTCGCAGCACTCCTCGAGGCTCGTGTACGGCGAAACGGTCACGGCCGGGCCCGACATGCAGTCGCGGACGACCATGGAATGCGG
>JAYVWD010000798.1:0-2981 GCA_043786345.1 Pseudomonadota bacterium | reverse complement strand
CGTGTAGAGGTCGGCCTCGGTGACGCCGATCTTGGACTTCAGGAAGTTGACGATGGCCGGCGGCAGGCGCGTGTCGACCTCGAGGCGCACGACCTCCTGGTGCTCGCGGTTGATCATCTCCTTTTGGATCGTCTTGAGCAGGTCGACGACCTTGTTCTCGAGGAGGTTGTAGTCGAGGTTCCGCGTCACCCGGATCGTGTAGCTGGCATCGACCTGCGAGCCGAAAAAGAGCGTCGCGAGGTTGTTGGCGATCAGGTCCTCGAGCAGGACGAACAGGTGCTCGCCGGGCGTCTCCGACGGCACCGGGATGAGCCGCGGCAGGATCGCCGGGATCTCGACGAAACCGATGCCGAGCTGGTCCGGGTCGACGTCGGCGGACTCTGGCTTCGGGATGACCACCAGATAGAGCGACTGGTTGACGAGGAACGGGAAGGGGTGCGCCGGATCGACGCCGAGCGGCGTCAGGACGGGGCTCACGTCCGTCTCGAAGTAGGAGTCGAGGATGTGGCGCTGGGCCTGGGACAGCCCCTCGTAGCGCGCGATCTTCACGCTCAGCGCGGCGAGGGCCGGCAGCACCTGCTCGTGGAGGCACTTGTACTGGACGTCCAGGAGTTCCTGGGTGCGCTGGCGGATCTGGACCAGTACCGTCGTCGTCTCGAGGCCGTCCGGCGAGTCGGTGATGCGCAGGCTTTCCTGCTCCATCTTCTTCAGGCCCGCGACCCGGACCATGAAGAATTCGTCCAGGTTGGAGGTGAAAATCGCCAGGAACTTCAGGCGCTCGAGGAGGGGGACCTCTTTGGAGAGGGCCTCCTCGAGGACGCGCGCGTTGAACTCGAGCCAGCTCAACTCTTTATTGAGGTAGAGGTCGGCGGCCGGCAGCGGGGCTGGCAGGTTCTGTTGGGTCGCGACGTCCGCATTCATGCCGTAAGATCCTTTACAGGGAATTCGTCGGCTCCAGGCGCCGGAAACTCTTGCATTTGTCGCACAAGTGCGCGAGTTTTAATGCAAAGCTCTCGTAAACTGCTGCTGATTCATCTTCCGGTTGCTGCTCTGATCGGGAAGTCCGATGTCCGAATAGGGAGGGGGCGCGAGGCGATGGCCACGACCAGGGAACCACGAGTCATTCGTCTGACGAATGCCGAATCCGCGATTTTCCCGGACTTACACCGGATTATAACATGCGAGGAGCGGGTCGAGGAGGCCGTGCACTTCCTCGCCAAGGCGCTCGGCGAGCGCCCGAGCCGGGGCAAAAAACCCGTGCTCCTTCATAGCCTTAGGGTTGGTTTTTTCCTCCTCGCCTTCAAGTGCCCGACCGACGTCGTGATCGCCGGCATGCTGCACGATCTCATGGAAAAGACCCCGATCTCGGCCGGCCACGTGCGGGCTAAATTCGGGGCGCGGGTGGCCCTCATGGTCCTTGCCGCGACCAACGATCCGCGCATCCGCGACGCGCTCGACCGTTATGAGGACAGCGTCCTGCGCTGCGCCGAGGCCGGGGAGGGGGCGCTCCTCGTTCGCGCCGCCGACCTCATCGATAACACCGACCGCGCCCTGCGCGCCGAGCAGATCTCCCGCCTCGAGCGCGTTTTGGAAAAGCTCCGCGTCCTCATCCGCGTCTGCCGCGCCGAGGGTCTGGACGACCGGGTCCTCGTCGAGCTCGTGAAGCGCCAGCGCAAGGTCCAGCGCCTGGTCTCGGCCTCGGCCCCCGCCGTTTCCCACGTCACTCAAAGCAAGCGCGTCGGCGGGCACGGAGGCGTGCTCCGCCGGTTCCGCCGTTGAGGCCGACCCGCGGTGCGGCGCTCGTCGTCGCGCTGGCCCTCGCGGGCTGCGTCACCTCGCCCAAAAAGTCGCGGAGCGCCACCAAGGCCGCGCCCGAGCCGGCAATCGCCGAGCCCGCGGCGATGCCGTCGGACGTCGCCGACCCGGCCCTCGATGCCCGGATCACCCAGCTGGGTGAATCCATCGTCATCCAGGCCAACGCCGAGAACCTCAAAGCCGTCGCCGCCGAAGCCCGCATGACCGCGCAGATCACCGGCAACGTCCCGCTCGCCTGGGACGGCTTCGCGCGGCGCTTCGAGGCGGACATCGAAGAGCTCGAGGCGGCCGTCCGCGCCGTCGAGGCGGCCCCGACCCCCGACGAGGTCGCCGCGCGCCTCACCGCCGCCGCCGGCCCCGTCACCCGCGTCGAGACCGTGAGCCGCATGCTCGCGAGCTATCGCGACGGCGACGCGCTGGCGACGGCGCTCTATTTCGCCGCCGCCCTCAGGGCCGGGAGCGCCGCCGCCTCCGGCTTCTTCGAGGCGAACCTCGTCAGCGGCGAGGGCTTGAGCCCCAAGGTCCGGAAGGGCCTGGTTCCGGCGCTGCGGGCGCTCGCCGAGCGCGGCGACGCCACGGCCCAATACACCCTCGCCACCGTCTTCCTGGTCGGCAAGCTCACCCCGAAGAGCGCGCCCAAAGCCGCCGCCCTCGCCACCCGCGCCGCCGAACAGGGAAGCCCCGAGGGCCAGTACCTTCTCGGCCTGCTCTATCTCGAAGGCTCGGGCGTGAAGAAGGACCCGAAACTCGCCGCCCAGTGGCTCAATAGAGCCGCCGCCCAAGGTAACGAAGGCGCCAAAAGCGTCCTCGCCGAATTGGCCCGCTGAAGTAATGCGCCGCGTAATATTCTATTTATGCTGGGATACTTCGCCCCGCTCAACTCGATCCCCCCTCGTCACGATGAGGATAGGGAGTCCTTCCGACGGGGGTCGTCCGCCATGCGCGCCGTGCGCTCTGTTCTCTGTCTCTTGGTGCTAGCCGTTGTCATCGGCTGCCAGCCGGATTTCCCGGCCTTCGGCGGCAACGATCCGGCGCCGCCGGAGCACTCCGAGCCCGAAGGAATTCAACCCGCTCCAGATCCCGTTGGCCCCGAAGGGGGACCGGCTGCCGCCGAACCTGTCTCTCTTTGAATTTTGTTTACCTCGTTGCCGACGGGCTGTTCGCGG
>JAYVWD010000797.1:0-2303 GCA_043786345.1 Pseudomonadota bacterium | reverse complement strand
TTTACGCGGTCACCGTGCTTGCGGTCATCATCATCGGCATTTACATCCGCTCGACGCCGGTCAACCACCGGCTCGCCATCTATGCGCTGAGCCTCATTTTATCCGGAGCGATCGGGAATTTCATAGACCGCTTCCGTCTGGGCTACGTGATCGACTGGCTCGATGTCCGGTGGAATTTATTAGGCTGGCGGTACGATTTCCCGAACTTCAACTTCGCGGACAGCTGCATCACCGTCGGGGTGACGCTGCTGATGATCGACATGGTCGTCCTCGAGACGGTCCGAAAACGGCGGTCAGGCGGCGTCAACAGCACGGACGTCCCCGCCGGGCAAATGGCGTAAAGCCGTGCCTCAACGCCTTCTCCGCAATTCCACGTCGAAGGTCTCCGAAGCCCTGCAGCTCGCCGTCATGGAGCTCGCGAACCGGCGCAAGGGCCTGGTGACGGCCGAGTTCATCCTGCTCGCGCTGGTCGAGCAGAAGGACTCGGTGGCGCTCAAGATTTCCGACGAGCTGCGCCTCGACACGGGCGCGGTCCGCCGCGAGGTCAACGACCAAGTCCAGACCCACGCCCAGAAGCTGCCCGACATGGACACGAGCCGGACGACGGCGATCCAGCTGTCGAAGGACGTGCAGAACCTCTTCGAGCGGGCCGACGTCGAGCGCAAGGAGCTGGGCGACGCCTATATCTCCACGGGCGCCTTGTTTCTCGCCTGTTTCGACGCGAGCGTGCCCGGCACTCGCCAGATCCTGACCCAGCTCGGCCTCAAGAAGGAGGCCTGCGAGGCCGCCCTCAAGGGCCTGCGCGGCAACGCCAAGGTGGACACGAAGGACGCCGAGAGCCGGCGGAGCTTCCTCGACGAATACACCACGGACCTGACGGCCCTGGCGCGTCGCGGCGCGCTCGACCCGGTGATTGGTCGCGAGGCCGACATCGCCCGCGTCGTCGAGATCCTTTCCCGCCGGAAGAAGAACAACCCCGTCCTCATCGGCGAGCCCGGCGTCGGTAAGACCGTGGTGGTCGAGGGGTTGGCGCAGCAGATCGTCGGGGCGAGCGTGCCCGAGTACCTGCTCAACAAGCGCATCCTGTCCCTCGAGATGGGGGCCTTGATCGCCGGCGCCAAAATGCAGGGCGAGTTCGAGGAGCGCCTCAAGAAGGTTATGGACGAGGTCAGCGCGTCCGAAGGCGAGATCATCCTCTTCATCGACGAGCTCCACACCGTCGTCGGCGCCGGCCGCTCGGGCGGCGGCCTCGACGCGTCGAACATGCTGAAGCCCGCGCTCGCCAAGGGCCAGCTCCGCTGCATCGGCGCCACGACGCTCAAAGAATTCAAGCAGTACATCGAGTCCGACAAGGCTTTGGAGCGGCGTTTCCAGCCGGTCCGCATCGAGCAGCCCTCGGTCGCCGGGACGATCGAGATCCTCAAGGGCTTGAGGCCGCGGTACGAACAGCACCACCACATCGAATATGACGACGACGCGATCGTCGCGGCGGCCGAGTTGTCGGACCGCTACCTCACCGAGCGTTTCCTCCCCGACAAGGCGATCGACTTGATCGACGAGGCGGGGGCGGCGAAACGCATGCAGGTGATCTACAGCCCGCCCGAGATCCGGACGCGCGAGCAGCGCCGGCAGGAGCTCCTGTCGCTCAAGGGGCACGCCTATGAGAGCCAGGACTTCGAGCAGATGGCGCGGCACCAGATGGAACTGTCGCGGATCGAGGAGGAGCTCGACACCGCGAAGGAGTCGTTCGCCGCCACCAACCCGAAGCCCGACCGCCGCGTCCACGCCGATGATATCGCCCGCATCATCGAGCGGACGACCGGGATCCCGGCGGTCCGGATGGTCGCGACCGAGGCCGATAAACTTATGAATTTAGAACGTTATTTGGGCGAGCGCGTCGTCGGCCAGGAGGCCGCGATCCACACCGTCGCGAACGCGATCCGCCGCAACCGCGCCGGCCTGCGCAAGATGGACCGCCCCGTCGCCTCGTTCCTCTTCCTCGGCCCGACGGGGGTCGGCAAGACCGAGCTGGTCAAGGCTCTGGCCATGCAGCTGATGGCCGACGAGTCGCGCATCGTTCGTCTCGACATGTCGGAATACATGGAGCGCCACTCGGTCTCGAAGCTGGTCGGCTCACCGCCCGGCTATGTCGGTTACGGGGAAGGCGGCCAGCTCACCGAGAAGGTCCGCCGGAACCCCTATTCGATCGTCCTCTTCGACGAGTTCGAGAAGGCGCATCCCGATGTCTATAATCTGCTACTGCAAATGCTCGACGAAGGCTGGCTCACCGACGCCGAAGGCCA
>JAYVWD010000796.1:0-11506 GCA_043786345.1 Pseudomonadota bacterium | reverse complement strand
GCAGCGGCGAGACGTGGCCGCTCGCGTCCGCGGCGGCGAGGACGGTGACGAGCGCGGCGCCCGCGGTCATGCTGGCGACCGAGGCCATCCAGACGAGGTGCAGGTTGAAGCGCTTGACCAGGCCCGTGAGGCGCGTGCGCATCAGGACGCCGCAGAAGCTGCCCGTCGCCACGACGAGGCCAAGCACCTGGTCCGAGCCCCCGAGCCCGTTGACCAGGTCGCCGAAGCGGTAAAAAAGGGCGATCACCGTCATCACCAGGACGTTGGCGGCATAGGCCAGCCAGAAGTCGGCGGTGAAGGCGCGGACCTTCGGTTTTTCGGGCGGGGGCGGGGCGCTCATACAGTATGAATCGGTGGGTCGGGCGCCCGGCCCGAGGCCCCCGGCTTTGGCGAACGCGCGAAACCTCAGCCGATCAGCCCTTCGATCAGCAACATGGCGAGCTCGCCGGTGCGCGCTTTGGCGCCCCAGAAGCTGCGCTTAAGCTCGCCCGAGGCGCTCTTGAGCATGACCGAGGTGGTGATCTGGAGGAGGATCTCGCGGAGCAGCGGCTTCTGGTCCGCGCGCAGCTGGCCCTCCTGGAGGATGAAGGCCTCGACCATGTCGAGCACCGGCATGCCCTGCTCCTGCATGATGCGCACGCCCGGGCCGTGCTCGTCGACGACCTCGCGGATCATGAGCTTCGCCAGGTGCGCGTTCTCCTCGACGTGGTCGAGGAAGCTCTTCACCATGCGCCGAAGGCGGCGCCGGAAGTCGCCGGTGCCGATCATCCCGCTCACGAGCATGGTCGAGATGCGGGTGAACGCCTCCTGGACGACGGCGTTGTAGAGCGCGTCCTTCGACTCGAAGTGGTAGAGGAGCGTCGTGCGCGTGACGCCGACGGCCTTCGCGATGTCCTCGAGCGAGGTCGGGCCGAAGCCTTTTTTCCCGAACTGCTCGAGGGCCATGCCGCGGATGGCGGCGGCGGTGTCGATGGTCGAAGAGTTTTTGCGGGGGCGGGCCATTCGTGCGCTTCTACCACGGTATCGGTTTTTCTTTCAAGGATTCCGCGCGGCGAAGTCCCGGGTCAGCCGCGCCATTCCTTCGCGCATCGAGACGGCCGGCGCATAGCCGAGCTCCTCGCGCGCGGCGCGGGGGTCGTACCAGTGCGCGGTCGCGAGCTGACGCGCCACGAACCGCGTCATGCGCGGCTCGTCCTCGCGGCCCAGCAGCGAATGAAGGCCCTCGAGCGCGGCGCCGGCGAGCCAGGCGGCGCGCGGCGAAACACGGCGGCGGACCGCCGGCAGGCCGGCCGCCGCGAGGATGCCGTTCAGAACGTCGGCCAAGGGCCAGGGCTCGGCATTGGTCACGAAATAGGCTTTGCCCGCGACCGGCGCGCCCGCGGCGAGCGCGTCGAGGGCCGCCAGATGAGCGTCGGCCGCGTTGTCGATGAAGACGCAGTCCACGAGCTTGGTGCCGCTGCCGACGAAGCGGAGCTGCCCGGCGCGCGCCAGGCCGACGACGCGCGGGACGAGGTGCGGGTCGCCGGGCCCCCAGATGAGGTGGGGGCGAAGCGCGACGGTGCCGAGGAGGTCGTCGTTGGCGGCGAGGACGCGCCGCTCCGCCTCGGCCTTGGTCTGCGGGTAGGGCGAGAGGAAGCGGCGCGGATACGGCGCGGTCTCGTCGACGCCTTCCTGGTCCGTCCCCGCGAAGACGACGCTCGGCGAGCTCGTGTGCACGAGGTGGCGGATCCGGTGCAGCGCGCAGGCGTCGAGGACGTTCTGCGTTCCCGTGACGTTGGCCTTGAAATACGCGGAAAGCGGGCCGAAGACCCCCGCCTTCGCGGCCGTGTGGATCACCCCGTCGACGCCGCGGGTGGCGGCCATCACGGCGTCGCGGTCGGCCACGTCGCCGAGGAGCTGCCGGATTCCGAGCGCCGCGAGCGCCGACGAATGGTGGCGCGCCAAGCTCATGACCTGGTCGCCGCGCGCCTTCAGGCGCTCGCAGACCGCGCGGCCGAGGAAGCCGCTGCCGCCGGTGACGAGGAGCTTCATGGCCGCGCCTCGCGGTCGACGACGGCTTTGAGCTTTTCCCGGAAGATCTTGGCGTTGTGCCGGGTATCGACGGGCAGGGCCTTGAAGAAGCGGATCGTCGTGATGGGACGCGTCCCGGGATGAGCGCGGCCGAGCGCCAGGAGCTCGCCCTCGACGGCGCGGCGCTCACGGCGCTTGAGGGGGCGCTCGGTCTCGACGCAGAGCACGGGCGTCAGGGGCGCCGCCGCGCCGCGGCCGACGAGCGCGGTGCGATGGACGAGCGCGTGCTGGTTGAACACCTGCTCGGTCGTGATCGTGTAGAGCTCGCCGGCGGCGGTCGCGACGCGGTGGCTCTTCCGGCCGCAAAACCAGAGGCGGCCGTGCGCGTCGAAGTAGCCGAGGTCGCCCATGCGATGCGCCAGGGCGCCGGTCTCGGCATCGAGGGTCTTCGCCAGGAAATCCGCCGCGGGCCGCGAATAATAGGCCGCGGTCACCTGCGGGCCCTGCACCGTGATCTCGCCGATCGCGCCGGGCGGGAGGACCAGGTCCGGGGTGAGGTCCGGCAGCGGGCCGTCGGTGATGCGCAGGATCTTGACGAGGGTCCCCGCGACCGGGCGGCCGATGCAGATGCCGGCGCCGCGCGCGGTCGCCGCGGCGGTTTCGCCCGTGACCTCGCGGTGGCCGATCGTCGCCACGGGAAGCGCCTCGGTGGCGCCGTAGGGCGTGTGGATCTCGGCGTCGCCGGTGAGCATCTGCGCGAACTGCGCCAGGGTCTTCGCCGGGACCGGCGCGCCCGCCGAGAGCACGCGGCGCAAGGTCGGCAGCACGAGCCCGCGGGCGACGCCGGCCTGCGCGACGCGCCGCAGCAGCGCCGGCGAGCCGAAGAGGTTCGAGACCCCGAAGCGCTCGACGGCCGCGAAGATCTTCTCGGGATCGACGCTCGCCGGGCGGGTGAAGTCCATCTCCGGGATGATGGCCGTCAGCCCGAGCGCCGGCGCGAAGAGGGCGAAGAGCGGGAAGGTGCACAGGTCGCGCTCCCCCGGCTGGATGCCATAGGTGTCGCGCAAGACCGCGATCTGCGCCAGGAAATGCGCGTGGGTATAGACCGCGCCCTTAGGCGCGCCGGTGCTGCCGCTGGTGAACAGGATCGCGGCGGTCTCGCCGGGCGCCGGCGCGTGCATCGGCGCCTCGGCCGACCCGGCGCGCAGCGCGCGCGGGGTTAAGGTCTGGCGGAGCTTGCCGCGTTCCCAGCCGAAAAGCAGGCGGGCGGCGTGCGCCTTGGGCGTCCCGACGAAGGCGCTCGGCGCGGCCTCGGCGAGGCAGCGCTTGACCTTGCGCACGCCCATGCCCGGATCGATGAAGACGGGGACGGCGCCGGCGCGGAAGAGCGCGAACGTCAGGGTGAAAAAGGCGCGGCCCGGCGGCACCAGGACGGCGACGCGGTCCCCCGGGCGGATCCCGGTGTCGCGCAGCGTCTGCGCCGCGCGGCGGACGCTCCGGGCGAGCTCCGTATAGGTGACGGCGTCATACCGCGTGCGGCCGTCGCCGCCTAAGCCGACCGGGTCGTAGAGCGCGACCTGGGAGGGGTTCGCGGTGGCGCGCGCCTCGAGGGTCGCCGCGACGTTCACGGGTTGGCCGCCAAAAAGCGCTTGATGAGCGGCACCACGGCCTCGGCCTCGTCTTCGAAGAGGTAGTGGCCGGCCTCGGCGAAGCGGTGGACCTCCGCCTTCGGGAAGCGCCTGCGCCAGCCGTCGAGGAAGTGGTCGTCGAAGACGAAGTCGCGGGCGCCCCACAGGATGAGCATCGGGATCTGGGCGAGTTCTTTCAGGTTGTCCTCGACGGCGCTCACCGCGGCGTGCGAAGGGTGGCCGGCGTCGAGCGGGATGTCCTGCACGAAGCGCAGCACGGCGCGCCGGTCGTCCCAGCTCCCGTAAGGGGCGAGGTAGCCGCGGGCGACCGGGCCCGGCAGCGCGCGCCGCGTCACGCACGAGCGCACGGCGCCGCGGCTGAAAGCGTTGAGGCCGCGCACGAGTAGTGGCCCGGTCAGGCCCGACCGGCAAGCCCTTATCGAGAGCGGCAGGCGCTTCGCCTGCGGCAGGTGGAAGCCGCTGGTGTTCGTCACGACGAGGCGCTTGATCCGCTCGGGGTAGCGCGTGGCGAAGCCCATGCCGATCATGCCGCCCCAGTCGTGGACGATGAGCGTGATGTCCTTCTTGAGGCCGAGGTTGTCGAGCAGGCGCGTCAAGTCGTCGACGCGGCGCTCGAGGCGGTACGGGTAGCGCGCGTCGTCGGGGCGGCCCGAGAGGCCGCAGCCGACGTGGTCGGGCGCGATCGTCCGGTACTGCGGCGAGAGCGCCTGGACGATCCCGCGAAAATAGAAGGACCAGGTCGGGTTGCCGTGGACCATCACGACCGGGTCGCCCTGGCCTTCGTCGACGTAGTGGTACGCGATGCCGTCCAGATCCAGATAGCGGCTCTGGAACGGGTAGAGCGCGGCCACGTCGGGCGGCAGCGAGGGGTTGTCGGACCTAACGAGCTCCATCACCATTCGAGGCCCACCATGAGGCAATTGAGGCCGCTGCCGATGCCGAGAAGGCCGACGCGGTCACCAGGGGATATGAGGCCGCGCTCAGCGGCGAGGGCCGCGGTGAGCGGAACGCTCACGCTGCCGACGTTGCCGAGGAACGGATACGTGGGGAAATCCTGCGTCGGCGCCAGGCCGAGCGCGTCGAGCATTTGCTGACGGTGGGCCTTGCCGATCTGATGGGTTACCGCCCGCCGGAGGTCGGCCGGACGCCAGTCCATTTCCGTAAGGAAGGCGGCCCAGGTGGCGCGGCCGAGCTCGACTCCGTACCGGAGGACCTGGACGGCATCGGTGCGCATGAACTGCGCGTAGGCGCCGCCTTCCTTGCGAAACCCCCACTGGCAAAGCTCGTGGCGCGCACAGTCGTTGCGCTGCACGGCGCCGAGCAAGCGCGGGCCCTGGCGCGCGCCGTCGTCTGGATCGTCGTGCCGCGACACCAACACCGCGGCGGCGCCGGAGCCGCCCGTGAAGGTGGCGAGCGTGTCGTTGAAGAGCCCGCGGTCGTCCGGGCTGGCGAGAAGCCGCGCGGTCATCTCGTCGATGATGGGCCGCGCCGACTCGCAGGAGACGACGAGGGCGCTCCGGATGTGGCCGAGCTCGATGCGCGCCGCGACGTCGACGACGGCGGTGAGGACGCCGAGGCAGGCGTTGCTGACGTCGTGGATCTGCGCGTTCGCTGTAACGCCGAGCTCGGCGGCCACGGCGCAGGCGGTGGCGGGCTCGGCGTAGTCGCGGCACACGCCGGCGTAGACGACGGCGTCCAACGAGGCGGCGGCTCTACCCGCGAGTCTAAGCGCGGAGCGCCCGGCGGAGGCCGCTCGTTCCGAAAGAACCACACCTTTCGGCCAGTAACGGCGCTCGGCGATCCCGGTAAGCAGCTCGAGCTGACCAATGGGGATACGAAGCCGCTCATAAACAGGTGCAAGTCTCGACTCGAGGGTCGACGTCGACACCGTCTCGAGCGGGAGTTCGTACGCGAAAGCCTCAATTTGGACGTGACGGAAGCGCATATTGAATCTTCTATAATTCAGGCGCCTAAAAAGGGGTAGGAAAAAAACGTACTCGCGAGTATATAAAACCGAGCACAAAAACGGTAAGCGGGGCCTCGGCGTGGACGAACGGGCACGTATTCGCGCAGCGATTTTGACTATCAACGGCGCTTTCGAGGTCGCGGGCGCCCGCCTACCGGCGACGCCGCTTTCGGCCTTGGGGGACGAGTCGTTCCGCCGCGCTCATGGGCTTGACGTGAACTACGTGGGCGGCGCGATGGCCAACGGCATCGCCAGCGTCGAGCTGGTGTGCGCCCTCGCGCGGGCCGGGATGCTCGGCATCTACGGGGCGGCGGGCCAGGCGCCCGCAACGGTCGAGGCGGCCATCGTGCGGCTCAAGGCGGCGCTCGGGGAGATCCCGTTCGGCGTCAACCTGATCCACAGCCCGGCCGAGACCGGCGTCGAGGACGCGGTCTCGCGCCTGCTCATCGCGCACGGCGTGCGGATCGTCGAGGCTTCGGCCTTCCTCAAGCTGACGCTGCCGGTCGTGCGCTTCCGCGTGCACGGCATTCATGACGGCGGGGACGGGCGCGCCGTCGCGCCGAACAAGGTCATCGCCAAGGTCTCGCGCGCCGAGGTGGCCCGGCCGTTTCTGTCGCCGCCGCCGGAAGCGATGCTCGCGGCGCTGGTCGCCGAGGGCGCGATCACGCCGCGCCAGGCCGAGCTCGCCCGGCAGATCCCGGTCGCCGGCGACCTGACGGCCGAGGCCGATTCGGGCGGGCATACCGACAACCGGCCCCTCGTCACGCTGCTGCCGACGATGCTCGCGCTGCGCGACCGGCTCCAGGACGAGTTCGCGTACGCGGAGCGGCCGCGGGTCGGCGCCGCGGGCGGGATCTCGACCCCGGCGGCCGCGGCCGCGGCCTTCGCGATGGGCGCCGCTTACATCGTCACCGGCACCGTGAATCAGGCCTGCGTCGAGTCCGGAACGAGCGACCTCGTCCGCGGTATGCTCGCGGCCGCCAGCCAGGCCGACGTCGCGATGGCGCCGGCCGCCGACATGTTCGAGATGGGCGTAAAAGTCCAGGTGTTGAAGCAGGGAACCATGTTTCCCATGCGCGCCTCGAAGCTCTTCGAGCTCTATTCCAAGCACCGGACGCTCGAGGACCTGCCGGAGGCGGACCGGGCGCAGCTCGAGAAGCAGTGGTTCAAGGCGCCCCTCGCCGACGTGTGGTCCGGGACCAAGGCGTACTTCGCCGCGCGCGACCCGGCGCAGGTCGAGCGCGCCGAGCGCGACCCCCGCCACAAGATGGCGCTGGTTTTCCGGTCCTACCTGGGCCAGTCGTCGCACTGGGCGAACCGCGGCGCCGCCGACCGGAAGTTCGACTTCCAGGTCTGGTGCGGCCCGGCGATGGGCGCGTTCAACGAATGGGTGCGCGGCACGCACCTGGAGGCGCCCGGCGAGCGCCGGGCCGTGAGCGTCGGGCGCAACATCCTGGTCGGCGCCGCGGTGGCGGGGCGCGCCCAAATGATGAAGATGCAGGGATTGAGCGCCGACGCCTGCGACGGGCGCTTCCGACCGCTCACCGACGCGGACTTGGGCGCCCTCCTCCAAACGACCGAACGAACAAGGAACGGATAGACCGTGGAAATTGCGCTGGTTGGTATGGGCTGCCTCTTTCCTAAGGCGGGGTCGCTCGAGGAGTTCTGGCGGAACGTGCGCGAAGGCCGCGACGGCATCGGCCCCATCCCGGCGACGCATTGGCGGCCGGCGGACTACTTCGACGCCGACCGCAAGGCCGCGGACCGGACCTACGCCCAGCGCGGCGGGTTTCTGGCCCCGTTCGCCTTCAGCCCGCTCGAATACGGCATCGCGCCCAGCGACTTAGAGGCGACCGACACCAGCCAGCTCCTCGGCATGGTCGTCGCACAAAAGGCGCTCGAAGACGCCGGTTACGGGCCGAAGCGGGACTTCGACCGCTCCCGCGTGAGCTGCATCATCGGCGTCACGGGCACGCTCGAGCTGGTCATCCCGCTCGGCGCGCGGCTCGGCCACCCGATCTGGAAGCGCGCGCTAGCCCAAGCGGGCGTGGACGAGGCGACCGCGGCCGACGTGATGGACCGCATCCAGTCGAGCTACGTCGGCTGGCAGGAGAGCTCGTTTCCGGGCCTCCTCGGCAACGTCGTGGCGGGGCGCATCGCGAACCGGCTCAACCTCGGCGGCACCAACTGCGTCGTCGACGCGGCCTGCGCCAGCTCGCTCAGCGCCCTGCACCTCGCGGCGATGGAGCTCACCGCGGGGCGGAGCGACATGGTCGTGGCGGGCGGCGTCGACACGTTCAACGACATCTTCATGTACATGTGCTTCAGCAAGACGCCGGCCTTGAGCCCGACCGGGGACGCGCGGCCGTTCGCGAGCGACGCGGACGGCACGATCCTCGGGGAAGGCCTCGGGGCGGTGATCCTGAAGCGCCTCGACGACGCCGTGCGCGACGGCGACCGGATCTACGCGGTCCTCAAGGGGATGGGAACCTCGAGCGACGGCAAAGGCCAGGCGATCTATGCGCCGAGCGCGACGGGCCAGGCGCGGGCGCTGCGCGCGGCGTATGCCGATGCGGGCGTGGAGCCGCGGCAGATCGAGATGGTCGAAGCGCACGGCACCGGCACCCGGGTCGGCGACGCGATCGAGCTCACCGCCTTGCGGGACGTCTTCGGCGCCGGACCCGGCGGCCGGCCATGGGTCGCCCTCGGCTCGGTCAAGTCCCAGATTGGTCACACCAAGGCCGCGGCGGGCGTGGCGGGCGTGATCAAGGCGGCCTTGGCGACCTCCCGCGGCGTGCTGCCGCCGACGATCAAAGTCGCGGCGCCGGCGGACGGCGTTCTGGGCTCGCCCTTCTACCTGGCGCGCGCGGCGCGGCCGTGGGTGCGGCGCGACGGCGAGCCGCGCCGGGCCGCGGTGAGCGCCTTCGGCTTTGGCGGCAGCAACTTCCACTGCGTGCTCGAGCAGGCGCCGGACCATGCGGCCCGCGCAGCGGGCGGATCCGGGGAGGGGTTCGTCCAGATTTTGCCGTATTCCGGCGGGTCGGTGGACGAGATTTTAGCACTGCTGAACGAGGATGCGACGGCGATCGCCGCTTCCGCCCCTGCCGCAGTCGGCTCTTCCGCCTCGAGCGCGACGAGCGCAACAAACAGCATCGATCCCGACTGGACCGCGATCCGTGCCGTCGGCGGCCCGCGCCGCGCCGGCTTTTCGCCGGCCGCCGCGGTGCGCCTCGTCCTCGTCGTGAGCGCCGCCGCCGGCGAAGCCTTCCCCGTCCTGGCGCTCCGCGCTGCCGCCGCGTTGCGCGCCGGCCGGGACGACGCTGCGGGACTAAATAAAATTCTGTTTGGCACTGGAGCGGCCGGCGCGCTCGCCGCCCTCTTCCCGGGCCAGGGCGCGCAAAGCATCGGCATGCTTCAGGAGCTCGCCTGCGAGTATGAAGAGATGCGCGCGAGCCTCGAAGCGGCCGAGCGCGCCGTGGGCGGCGAGGAGCGCCTGGTCGACGTTCTCTATCCGCCGGCCGTTTACGACGACGCGGCGAAGCAGGCGGCCGAGGCGCGCCTCACCCGCACCGAATGGGCGCAACCCGCGCTCGGCGCTATTTGTGCCGGGGCCTTCGCGGTTTTGCAGCGCTTCGGCGTGGCCCCCGCCGCGCTGCTCGGGCACAGCTTCGGCGAGCTGACGGCGCTGTTCGCCGCCGGGATCTGGAGCGAGCCCGCGTTGCACCGCGCCGCGGCGGCCCGCGGCAAGGCGATGGCCGCCGCCGGCGAAGACCTCGGCACGATGCTCGCCATCGGCGCCCCGAAGGCGCGCGTCGCCGCCGTCATCGCGGACGAGCGGCTCGCCGTGACGCTCGCCAACGACAACGCCCCCGAGCAGGTGGTCGTCGCGGGTTCGCGCGCCGGCGTCGACGCGGCGAAGGCGGCGTTCGCGAAGCACGGCCTGGCGAGCACGGCGCTCAATGTCGGGGCGGCGTTTCACAGCCCCCTTGTAGCGCCGGCGGCGGCGCCGTTCGCCGAGTTCCTGCGCAGCCTCCCGTTCGCCGCGGGCTCGGTTCCGGTCGTCGCGAACGCCTCGGCCGCGGTCTACCCCGACGCCGAGGACGCGAAGCGCACGCTGCTCGCCGGGCAGCTCGCGAGTCCCGTCCGTTTCGTCGAGGCGGTCGAGGCCTTGCAAGGGCGCGGCTGCCGGATTTTCGTCGAAGTCGGACCGGGGGCGCGCCTCGGCGGGCTCGTGCGCCGGATCCTCGCCGGAAAGCCCGGCGTCCGCGTTGTCGCCCTCGACGGCAAGGGCCTCGGCGGCGGGACGCTCGCCCTCGCGGCGGCGTTGGCGGAGCTGGCGGCGGCCGGGACGGCGGTCGATCTGGCCCGCTGGGACCATGGTTTCGAGGCGCCGGCCGCGCGCAAGGCGAAGACGCTCACCGTGCCGATCGCCGGCGCGAACTACGTAAAGCCGGAGCGGCTCGTGCAGAAGCCGCCGCGAATCAAAGCGGTCCCAGTGCCCGAGCGGCCGGGACCGAACGCGGCACGGTCCAAGGAGGCACCGAAGCCCGAGCGGCTCGTGCCCGACACCCCGCGAGCCACGGACGCACCGGGACCCGAGCGGCCCCCGCGGAACCAGCCGCGCAACATGGATGCACTGCGGCCCGAGCGGCCCGCCCAACTTAAGGAACACCGTCCGATGGCGCAGCAATATCCTGGCACCTCACCCGAGCTTCTTCAGCTGACGCGGGACACCGTGCTGGTCCTGCAGCGGATGCAGGAGCAGAGCGCGGCGTTGCACCAGCAGTTCCTGGAAGGGCAGCTGCAGACGCAGCGGATGTTCTTCGAGATCCTGGCGCAGCAGCGCCTCGGCGGGACGATGATGGCCGGACAATGCATGCTGCCGATGATGCCGGCGCCGCAGCTGCCGGGGTTCGCGCCGCAGGCGCCGGCATACGCGCCGCCAGCGCCGAGCTATGCGCCGCCGCCGACTTATGCGCCGCCGGCGCCGAGCTATGCGTCGCCGCCGCCGACTTTTGCGCCGCCGGCGCCGACTTATGCGCCGCCGGCGCCGAGCTATGCGTCGCCGCCGCCGACTTATGCGCCGCCAGCGCCGAGCCAGACGCCGCATGCGCCGCGCGTGTCGCAGGGATTCAACGGCTCGACCCCGCAGGCTTTCAACGGCCCTGCCCCACGCGCGCCGCAAGCGTTCAACGGCTCCGCTTCGCAACTGGTAATCGGCGCCGCCCCGCACGCTTCGCAACCCGCCATCCCCACGCAGGCTCCGCGTCCGACCGCCGTGACGCGCCCGCCCCTCGCCGCCGTCGCGGCGCCCGTCCCGGCGCCGGGCAGCCAGCCGCCGTCGTCCGCGGCGCTCGTGCTCGCGGTGATCGCCGAAAAAACCGGCTATCCGACCGACATGCTCGACCTCACCATGGGCCTCGAGAGCGACCTCGGCATCGACTCGATCAAGCGGGTCGAGATCTTCTCGGAGCTCGCGGGCAAGAGCGCGCTCGCCGCCCAGCTCAAGCCGGAAGACCTGGCGAGCCTCGCGACGGTGGGCGAGATCGTCGCCGCGCTCGACGCCCTCGCGGGCCCGGCCGCCGCGCCGACGGCCGCCGCAGCCCCGTCGCAGTCCGCTGATCCCGCCGTCCCGCGCAGCGACGCCAGCGCCAGCTCCGCCGCCGCCGCCGCCGCGGTCCTGGCGGTCGTCGCCGAAAAAACCGGCTATCCGACCGATATGCTCACGCTCGAGATGAATCTTGAGAACGACCTGGGCATCGACTCGATCAAGCGCGTGGAGATCTTTTCCGCCCTGACCGAGCGCTTCCCCGCGGCGAGAGCCGTGCCGCCGGAGGTCCTCACGCAGGCGCACACGCTTGCCGAGATCGTCGCCGCGCTG
>JAYVWD010000795.1:0-3108 GCA_043786345.1 Pseudomonadota bacterium | reverse complement strand
TACCGGAGCTCGATCAAGCTCTGCCTGCACGAGGACAGCCTCGGAAAGAAGGCGATCGGCCTCTACCGCCTCGGCACCCACGTCGTCGTGAACCTCAAGAACTGCCCGGCCCAGACGCCCGCCGTGAACCGCCTGGCCCAGAAGCTCTTCGCGCTCCCGGGCCGGATCCCGGCGCGCTTCTACAACCACAAGGGCCGGAGCTTCCAGGGCGGGAAGATCAAGTTCATCACGATCCGGTCGGCGCCGGCGCAGGGCGACCGGCCGGCGACGTTCGGCCTGATCGTCTCGCACACCGGCGTGCCGCGCGCCGAGCTCGCCGCCTGGATCAAGGGCGCGGGGCTCGGCAGCCACTGCGTTTACGAGTCGGCCCTCGGGCCCAAGGACGGCGACCTGGTGGTCGGCGCGCATTGCGAGCACCTGACCGGGCCGCGGCACTTCGCGTTCCCCCTCGGCGGCCGCGTCTACCAGCTGGCGCCGACGGCCTTTTTCCAGGCCAACTACAGCCTGAGCGAGGGCCTCATCGCCGCCGCGACGGCCTTCGCCAAGGACGGCGACACCCTGATCGACCTGTACGGCGGCTTCGGGGCCTACAGCTTCCACGTGGCGAAGCGCTTCAAGCAGGTCTTCATTGTCGACGGCAACGAGGCGGCGGTCGACGCCGCGCGCCGGGCCGCGCTGGCCTTCGCCGCGCCGCACGTCAAGGCTTTTGCGACCTACTGCGAGCCTTTTCTGGAGAAGGACCTGGCACAAGCCGACGCCGCCCGCGTCACGCACGTCATCGTCAACCCGCCGCGCGGCGGGCTCTCGCAGCGGGTCGTATCGCGGCTCGCAAAAGCGCACCTGCCAAGGCTTTCAGAGCTCCACTACGTTTCGTGCAACCCCGAGACCCTGGCCCGGGACGTGAAGCTCCTGGCGCAGCGCGGGTTCCGCCTGGAATCGGCGCGGCCCTTCGACATGTTTCCGCAGACGGACCACGTAGAGGTCGTCGCCCGCCTCGTGCTACAGTGAGCGCAAATTCGAGGAGGACCGTCCCCATGCGCTTTCGCGTAGCATTCGCCGCTCTTGCCGTATTCGTAAGCGTTCCCGCGTTCGCCAAGGATCCCCCGAAGAAAAAGGCCGCCGCCGGCGCCACCGCGCCGGTCGATCCGGACGACGCCCGCGCCTCCGTCGCCCGGCCGGCGCCCGGCAAGCCCCTGCCGACGCCCAAGCCCGCGCCGACGGCCAAGCCGGCGCCCGTGCCCGTGCCCGAAGGCGCCATCGCCGTCGACCTCGGCGCCTGCGTGCGCAACTACGGCTGCGCGCTCAAAGGCAACGCCCCGGGCAAGTACAAGAGCACCGTGACCCAGAAGAAATCCGCCTACAAGATGGGCGAGGCGATCGACGTCACCTACGGCGCCATGCCCGGCACCAGCAGCAACTGGATCACCCTCGTGCCGGCCGGCCAGGAGGACAACAGCTGGTGCTCCTGGCAGTGGGCGACCGGGACGACGGGCACGCAGCAGTACGGCGGCCTGCCCAAAGGCTCCTACGAGGTCCGGCTCTACTACGCGTGGAGCGACGGGCAGTGCGAGGTCATCGGGCGCAAGAAGTTCAGCGTGCAGTGACGGGGTTTAGCGATGTTTGGTGGGCTGCTGCCGAAGGAATTCGGCTTTTTCAAGTTGTTCAACGAGAGCGCGGGGCTCATCGTCGAGTCCGCCGCGGAGTTCATGCGCCTGCTCGCCGACCCGGCCGGCGCCGCGGTCCACGCCAGCAAGATCAAGGAGCTCGAGCACCGGGCCGATGACGTCACGCACCGGACGATGACGATGCTCCATAAGACGTTCATCACGCCGCTCGACCGCGAGGACATCCACGACCTCATCAAGCGCCTGGACGACATCATCGATTTCATCGACGCCTCGGCGCAGCGCCTGGTGCTCTATGAGGTCCGCGTGATCCCGCCGGAGATGGTGCGCCTCGCCCAGATCACGGCGGAGTCCGTCGACTGCGTCCAGCAGGCCGTCAACAAGCTGCGCGACGTCAAGCACCCGGAAGAGATGATGAAGCTCTGCGTCGACATCAACCGCCTCGAGAACGAGGCGGACCAGGTCCTGCGCGCCGCCGTCGCCAAGCTCTTCCGCGAGGAGCAGGACCTGCGGCTCCTGATCAAGCTCAAGGAGATTTATGAGCTCCTCGAGACGGTCACCGACCGCTGCGAGGACGTCGCCAACGTCATCGAGAGTATCGTGCTGGAGTACGCCTGATGGCCGTCGGGCACTACGGCATGGGGCTGATCGTCTTCATCATCGTGCTGGCGCTCGCCTTCGACTTCATCAACGGCTTCCACGACGCCGCCAACTCGATCGCGACCATCGTCTCGACCCGCGTGCTCCGGCCGCAGTGGGCCGTGATCTGGGCCGCGTTCTTCAACTTCATCGCGTTCCTGGTCTTCGGCGTGAGCGTCGCGAGCACGATCGGCAAAGGCGTCATCGACCCCGCCATCATCGACCCCTACATCATCCTCGCGGCGCTGCTCGGGGCCGTCGTCTGGAACCTGATCACCTGGTACTACGGCCTGCCGTCGAGCTCCTCGCACGCCTTGATCGGCGGCCTGGGCGGCGCGGCGATCGCGAAGGCCGGCGTGCACTCGCTCAACGGCCCGGGCCTGGCCAAGATCGGCGCGAGCATCGTCGGCTCGCCGCTCCTCGGCTTCGCCCTCGCCTACATGCTCATGTCCCTGGTCATGATCCTCTTTTTCCGCTCGAACGCCGGCAAGGTGAACCGCGCCTTCCGCTTCTGCCAGTTCATCTCGGCGTCGATGTACAGCCTCGGCCACGGCGGCAACGACGCCCAGAAGACGATGGGCATCATCGCCGTCCTGCTCTACTCGACGGGCCACCTCACCGGCGAGTTCACGATCCCGCTCTGGATCGTGCTGGCCTGCCACGCGGCCATGGGCCTCGGCACGCTCTGCGGCGGCTGGCGCATCGTCAAGACGATGGGCATGAAGATCACCAAGCTCAAGCCGGTTGGCGGGTTCTGCGCCGAGACGGCCGGCGCCGCGACGCTGTTTCTCGCCACCTGGCTCGGCATCCCGGTCTCCACCACCCACACCATCACCGGCGCAAT
>JAYVWD010000794.1:0-2092 GCA_043786345.1 Pseudomonadota bacterium | reverse complement strand
CGACGCCGTTTTGTTCCGTGGTGGCGAGCACGAGCTGGATGCGCTCCGCCAGCTGCGGCAGGTCGCCTCTGCGCGGGTACCGGCCCTTGCCGATCTCCTGCAGGACCAGGGCCGCGACCTTGGCGCCCTGCTCCGTCCGCATCGCCTCGGCGGCCACGGCCGCGCGTTTATCACGGGACGCCTGGTAGATGAAGTAGCAGAGCATGCTGGCATAGGTCGGAAACGCCTCGGCCCAAGCGAATTTGGCGTCGATGTAAGCCTTGACGCCGTTGGCCTTCGCGCCGGGCGCCGCGGGCGCGAGCGCCGCCTCCATGTACCGCGCGGACGCCGCGGCGACATAGGCCATCGCGCTCTGGAGCAGGTCGCGCCCTTCATTGCCGAAGTAGTAATGGACCGTCCCATAGGCGAGCCCGGCGGCCGCGGCGACCTTCTGCAAGGTCACGTGCTCGACGCCTTCCTTTCGGGCGCAGACGAGGTAAGCCTCCAGGATCGCCGCTTCTTTGTCCTGGGTCGGCTCCGTATTTGATAATTTTATCAGTTTTTTCGACTTCATTATTTACATTTTTGATGAAACTTCGTACATAGCCCGTGCCTAACATAAGGAGTTTTCCCATGGCCGACAAGACCCCAGTGCCACCCCGCCCGCTCGCCCTGATCACCGGCGCCAGCTCGGGCATCGGCGCGGCGTTCGCGCAGCGGCTGGCCGAGCGGGGGCACGACCTGGTCCTCGTCGCCCGGCGCGGCGACCGGCTCGCACAGCTCGGGCGCGATCTCGGGCGCGCCCATGGCGTCACGGCGCACGTCGCCGCGCACGACCTGACGGAAGCCGGCGCGGTGGCGGCCCTGATGGCGCGCCTCGCGGAAGGCGGCCTCGCGGCGGACGTCCTCGTCAACAACGCGGGCTTCGGCACCCAGGGCCACTTCCTCGACGCGGACCTGGCGCGCGAGCTTTCGATGATCGACCTCAACTGCCGCGCCCTGACGGCGCTCACCTACGCGGTCGCGCGCGGCATGCAGCAGCGCGGCCGGGGCGGCGCGATCATCCATACGTCCTCCGTCGGCGGCTTCGCGCCGGCGCCCTACTTCGCCACGTACGGCGCGACCAAGGCCTACATCCTGTCCTTCTCCGAAGCCCTCGCCTGCGAGCTGGCGCCCCACGGCATCCTGGTGCAGACCTTGTGCCCGGGCGCGACCACGACCGAGTTCGCCGACGTCGCGAACTTCAAAGGCCCGCTGCCCAAGGGCATGCTCGAGACCGCCGACCAGGTCGTGGTGGCGGCGCTCCGCCACCTGGATCGTCAGCGGCGGAAGGCGGCGGGGTCGCTGCTCGTCAGCGGCCTGCCGAACAAGGCGGCGGTGCTCGTGCAGCGGCTCCTGCCGCGCGCCGCGATCACCGCGCTGACCGCGAAGTTGATGAGGCCGGCGGCCGGCGCCCCCGTCACTGCAGCAGCGCCTGGTAGAGCGGCGAACGGGTGATGTCCTTCGCCGCGCCCGCCGCGACGAGCCGCCCTTTTTCCATCAGCAGAATCTCGTCGGCGATCGCCGCCGCCGACGGCCGGTGCGCGATGGTGACGACCGCCGCGCCGCGCGCCGCCAGGTCCTTGAGCAGCGCGTAGACGAGGCGCTCCACCTCGGGGTCGAGCGCCGAGGTCCCCTCGTCCACGAAGGCGAACGGCGCGTCGTGGTAGCAGAGCCGCGCGAGCAGGATCCGTTGCCCCTGCCCGCCCGAGACCCCGTGCCCGCCCTCGCCCACCGGCGTGTCGAGCCCTTGCGGCCATTCAGAGACGGCCTCGGCCAGGCCGACGCGCGCCAGCGCCGCCGCCACGCGCGCGCGGTCGGGGACCGCCAGCGGGTAGGCGACGTTCGCCGCGACCGTCGCCGGCGCGAGCTGGACCTTTTGGGGCATATAGATCATTTTCAGCTTATCCGCCCCGCCCGGCGCGCCGACGTGCACCCGGCCCGCGCGCGGCTCGACCAGGCCGAGCGCCACCCCGAAGACCGTCGTCTTCCCCGCGCCCGAGGGCCCGACGAGGCAGTAGATGCGCCCGCCCTCGAAGCGGAAATTGAAATCGCTCAGCGCGTCGACGGCGGC
>JAYVWD010000793.1:0-9958 GCA_043786345.1 Pseudomonadota bacterium | reverse complement strand
AATTCTTTTGCATGCTGACGCCCGCGCGGCCCGACATGCACGGAAACATCACGCCCGAGGAAGGCGCCGTCTTCGGCGCCCACTGCCGAGTACCTCCACGGGAAATTTCTGACCCGCGAAGTCCTCCAGGCCGGGACCTCGTTCGAGACGGGCCAGGAGGGGTTCGCCATCGTGATCCTGAGCGCCGCGTCGAAAACCGCGGCCATCGCGCTGATGCAGGCCGACCCGGCGGTCGCGGGCGGGCTGCTCCGCGCGCGCCTCACGGAGTACGACATCTTCCTCGACCGCGGCGCGCCTTAAGGCCGACTTTCGCGCCTGCGTGGCGGACCTCCGGCCAGACGGCCCGTCGCCCAAACGGCAACACGGTGCACCATGCGGACGCATTGCCGCGAAACCCGCGCGGGTCTCCTGGTCGAGGCCACCTTCCCGATCAAGCCCTCTCACTTCAAGATCGAGATCCCGACGCACCGGGGCGACACCGTCGCCGCGGCGCGTCGAGGTCCGCGCGAAGGTCACCGCCACCGCCGACGTGGGCAGCCTGGGTCTTTAAGTCGCAACGTCCATTTGCCGGCTGGGGTGCTTGCGGACTTTTTTCAATGAAAACAATCTGATGCAGCTCTGTATCGAATTTAATCAGGTAGCGATTCGCGACAGTCGGTTTTTTTTGCACTTTTTGCATGTTAGCGTCATCCTCACGCAACTGCCCGTTCCCATAGCGCGCAACCACGCGCCCCTCGTCGCGTCTTTGGATGACTCGTGAGCCAAAACAAAGACCTCTATGACTTCAGCCTCGTCATCGCCTGCTATGGCGACGCGCCGCACCTCTTCGCGAACGTCGGCGCCCTGGCGCGCCTTTTCGACCGGACGAGCCTCAAGGTGGAGTTCATCCTCGTGGACGACGCCTCGCCTTTCGGCGACGCGGACGAGGTCCGGCGCTGCGTCGCCGCGATCGCGGGCGGCAACGTCGCCGTCCGCGCGATCTACCACGAGCGCAATCGCGGCCGCGGCCGCTCGGTCCAGGATGGCTTCGAATTGGCGCGCGGCACCGTCGTCGGCTACATCGACATCGACCTCGAGCACTCGCCGGACGCGCTCTTGCCGATGGTCCTCGACTGCCTCGATGGCGTCTGCGACGGCGTCGTCGGCGCGCGTGTCCTCGGCGACGGCGCCGCGTCGCCGCTCCGCCGCTTCCTGAGCGCCGGCTACAAGCGCATCGTCCACGCGTGTTTGGCGCTCGACGTGTCGGACTCCGAGGCCGGCCTCAAGGTGTTTCGCCGCGAGCCGCTGCTCGCGGTGTTGCCGGACCTCGAGGACGAGGCCTGGTTCTGGGACACCGAGCTCGTCTATCGGGCGGGGGCGGCCGGCATGCGGCTCGTGGATCGCGAGATCATCTTCCGCAAAAATCCGGCCAAAAAGAGCACCGTGCGCCTCGTGCGCGACAGCTGGATCTACCTCGTGACGCTGGTCCTCTTCGCGCGCAAGGTGCGGCGGGGCGCCCAGGTGGTCCGGCCCGGCTGGGGCGCCGGGGCTTTGGCCGGCGCCGCGTCCGCGCCGGACGATTTCGGAGGGACCTGACGCTTGGCCGGGATCCTGGAGCGGATCGCAGGCGCGGTCGAGGCGCGTCCGCGCACGGCCTATGCCGCCTGCGCGGCGCTCGTCGCCGTGAGCGCGGCGGCCTCGGTCGGCTGGCTTCAGGCCGACGAGCACGCGCGCGTCCTCGAGCCGGCGCACCTGCTGGTCTATGGCTACGCGACGCTGCCCTGGGAGCTCGATCCCGCCCATCCCCTCGTCTCGTTCCTGCTCGGGGCCCTGCACGCGCCCTGCCTCCTCGTCACCCGGGCGCTCGGCCTATCGGGGCTCACCGAGGCCGCGGTCTTACGCGGGTTTTCCGGCCTGGTCTGCATGACGCGGCTCTGGGCCTTCGCGCTCATCGGAGGCGGGCTCGGCCTCCGGCGCGACCGCCGGGCGCTCTACACGGTCCTCTATCTCGCCGCGCCGTTCACCCTGCTGCTCCTGCCGCGCACGAGTCAGGAGAACTGGGCGACGACGGCGGTGATGTGGGGCTTTTACTTCGTGCTCCGGGCGACCGCCGCGCCGACGCAGAAACGCTGGGGCTTCGCGGCGGGGGCTTTTTTGTCCCTGGCGTTCTCCTTCCGGTTCCAGATGGGGCCGTCGGCCCTCGGCCTCTGGATTCTGGCCGCGGTCCAAGTCGGACGCCGGGGCGGCGGCGGCTTCGGCGTCGCGGCGCTGGTCGCGGGCGCGCTGGTCGGCCTCGTGCCGCTCGGCGCGGTGGACGGGGCGACGGTCGGCACGCCCTTTCTCCCCGCCTACAACTATCTGATGTATGCGCTGACCGACGAGGGCGGCGCCGACCTCTGGGGCCGCCAGCCCTGGCACACGTATTTGACGGGTTTTTTGGGGAACTTCTACCCGCCGCTCTCGGTCGTGCTCCTGCCGCTCGTCGCGCTCGGGCTCGTCCTCCGGCCGACCCTTGCGGTCATCGTCGTGCCCTTCATGGCCGTCCATCTCGCGATCTCGCACAAGGAGATCCGGTACCTGACGCCGATGATCCCCTTTTGGGTGCTCGCCGTGCTCGCCGGCTTCGAAGGGTGCGAGCGGCGCTGGGCGGCGCGCGCAGCCCGCCTGCCCTGGCGCGGCCTGGCGCGTTATGCGGCGGTCGGCGGCGCCTTCGGCGTGCTGGCGGCGATGGTGCCGATCAACCCGCAGCCCTTCTTCTACGACGAAATCCGGCGCTCGGCCGGGACCGACGAGCTGCGCCGCCCTTACACCTTCGTGGCGAACAGCCGGAGCTCGGTCTCGCAGTTCTACGTCAAGAACCCCGCGGACACGCCCGCCGAGACGATCACGATCGCCGCCTTCTACGAGCGCCTCGGCGCGGCCGTCAAGCCGCACGGGGACTTCGCGGTTCAACGCCTGCCGATCGACGAGCTGCCGCGGCTCGAGGGGCGCTGCCGGATCGTCTACTCCAGCATCCCCGCCTGGCAGCGGCGCGCCCTCGAGGCCCTGCGGGGCCTCTTGAAGTTCCGCTATCTGGACGCCATCTTCCGCTGCGACTAGCATGGGTCATCCCGTCTCTCCGGCCGAGGTGACCCATGTCCGCAGAACCGCGCCGCGCCGCGTTGGCCTTCATCTTCGTGACGGTCATGCTCGACGTGCTGGGGTTCGGCCTCATCATCCCGATCCTGCCGAAGCTCGTGTCGAGCTTCGTCGATGGCAGCGCCGGCAATGGCGCGAAGATCTACGGCCTCTTCGGCACGGTCTGGGCGCTCATGCAGTTCTTCGCCTCGCCGGTGCTCGGCGCGCTCTCCGACCGCTTCGGGCGGCGGCCGGTGATCCTTCTCTCCAACTTCGGTATGGGCCTCGACTACGTGCTGATGGCGCTCGCGCCGTCGCTGCCGCTGCTCTTCATCGGGCGCGTGATCTCCGGGATCACCGCCGCGAGCTTTCCCACGGCGGGCGCTTACATCGCCGACGTGACGCCGCCGGAAAAGCGCGCCGCCGGCTTTGGGCTGCTCGGCGCGGCCTTCGGCGTCGGCTTCGTGATCGGGCCGGCGCTCGGCGGGGTGCTCGGCGCCTACGACGCGCGCCTGCCCTTCTGGGTCGCGGCGGGAATGAGCCTCGTCAACGCCTGTTACGGCTTCTTCGTCCTGCCGGAATCGTTGCCGAAGGAGAAGCGCTCGGCCTTCGCCTGGAAGCGCGCCAACCCGATGGGCGCGCTCAAGCTGCTGCGCTCGGAGCCGGGCCTGTCCGGGCTCGCCGTCGTGTCCTTCATCGGCTTCCTCGCCCAAAACGTCCTGCCGAACGTCGCGGTGCTCTACACGGGCTACCGCTACCACTGGAGCGCGCGCGACTTCGGCCTGATGCTCGGGGGCGTCGGGATCGCGGCGATGATCGTGCAAGGGGCGCTCGTCACGCCCATCGTGCGGCGCTTCGGCGAGCGCGCGGTCCTGATCGGCGCGCTCGTCAGCGGGATGCTGGCGTTCTTAGTCTCGGGCCTCGCGCCGACCGGTAAGGTCTATCTGCTGAGCCTCCCACTCAACGCGTTCTGGGGCCTCTCGGGCCCCGCCGTGCAGGGCCTGATGACGAAGGCGATCGGCACGGGCTCGCAGGGGGCGCTCCAGGGCGCGAACAGCAGCCTGATGGGGATCGCGGAGCTGTTCGGGCCGATGATGTTCACGCTGACCTTCGCCTACTTCATCGACAAGGCCAACGGCCCGGAGCTTCCGGGCGCGCCGTTCATCCTCGCCGCGGCTCTGCTCGGGTGCGCGGCGGCGACAGCCTGGCACGTCACGCGCTCCGCCCCGGCTCAGTCGCCGCCCCAGAACGGCTGAGGCCGCCCTCGTCATTGTCGTCGTTGTCGCGCTCGCGCTCGCGCTCGAGCCAAATGGACGAGCGCAACTACGACCACGATCACGACTACGCGCGCGAGCACGGCTGTTAGCCGTTTGGGGGCCCCGGCTTCGCCGCGTCCAAGCGCACTTTGATGAGCGAGGCCGCCACCGCCGCCGCGAGCAGCGCCGCGATCACGCCGAGCGAGGCGAGCACCGGGATCTCGTAGACCCCGGCGAGCAGCATCTTGGCGCCGACGAAGATCAGGATCGCCGCCAGGCCGTAGTGCAGGTACTGGAACATCGCGACGAAGCCGGCGACGACGAAGTAGAGCGAGCGCAGGCCCAGGATCGCGAAGACGTTCGACGTGTAAACGATGAACGGGTCCTTGGTGATGGCGAGGATGGCCGGGATCGAGTCGGCGGCGAACACGACGTCCGAGGCCTCGACCACGAGCAGCGCGACGAGCAGCGGGGTCGCGGCCCAGCGGCCGTCTTTTTTGACGACGAATTTCGCGCCCTCGAGCTCCGGCGTCACCGGCACGACGCGGCGCGCCAGGCGCACGATCCAGCCTTTGGACGGGTCGGCCTCCTCGTCCGGCTTTACCGCCATTTTTATGCCGCTCAGGATCAGGAAGCCGCCGAACACGTAGACGACCCAGTGGAACCGCTCGATGAGCTCGACGCCGAGCACGATGAACGCCGCGCGCATGACGAGCGCGCCGAGGATGCCCCAGAAGAGCACCTTGTGCTGGTAGCGGTCCGGGATCTTGAAATAGGTGAAGATGAGGAGGATGACGAAGATGTTGTCGACGCTCAGGGCCTTTTCCACCAGGTAGCCCGTGAGGAAGGCGGTGCCCGCCTCGGCGCCGCGCACCGCGAAGAGCCCGCCGGCGAACAGGAAAGAGAGCGTCATCCACGCGGCGCTCCAGCCGAGCGCCTCCTTGAAGCCGATCGTGTGCGCTTTCCGGTGGAAGACGCCGAGGTCGAGCGCGAGCATGCCGAGCACGAACACGATGAAGGCGATCCAGGCCATCCATGATTCCATCGGGGAACTCCTTTCTTCACTTATCGCCTTGCCGCGATCATTCGTAAAATGGATAATTCAAATCGAATTGATCGCTTTTCTGGATGGACCATTTTTGTCCAAAGTCTGGCTCAATTACCACCACCTCTATTACTTCGCGGCGATCGCGCGCGAGGGCGGCGTCGCGAAGGCCGCGAGACGCCTGCGGCTCGGGCAGTCGACGCTCTCGACCCAACTCGGGCAGCTCGAGGACGCGCTCGGGCAGCCGCTCTTCGCCCGCGAGGGCCGGAGCCTCCGGATCACCGAGGCCGGCACCGTCGCCCTCGAGTATGCGCGCGAGATCTTCCGCTTGGGCGACGAGCTGCTCGACGCGCTGCGCGACCGCCGCCGCCAGGGGCACCTCGCGGTCCAGCTCGGCGCCGTCGACACGGTGCCCAAGGCGACCGTGATGCGCCTCGTGGCGGCGGCGCGGGCGGCCGGGGCGGGCGTGCCCTGCGCGGTGACGCTCGTCGAGGGGATGGGCGAGGACCTGCTGCGGCAGCTCAAGCGCAGCCAGCTCGACCTCGTCCTGGCGAGCGAGCCGCCGCCCCCGGGCAGACGCCGGGGCTTCCGGAGCCGGCTGGTCGCCCGCCTGCCGGTCGCGGTCTTCGGCCCGAAGTCGGCGCGCGGGCTGCGGACGGGGTTTCCGCGCTCGCTCGCCGGCCAGCCCTTCGTGCTGCCGATCGACGGCAGCCGGCTGCGCCACGAGGTCGACGATTTCTTCAAGCAGCGCGGGCTGCCGCTTCTGATCGCGGTCGAGGCCCAGGACACGAGCCTGCGCGACGTGCTGGCGGCGGCGGGGCACGGCCTGGTGGTCGGGCCCGAGCCGGCGGCGCCGGGGCTCGTCCGGCTCGGGGTCCTGGAGGGCGTGCACGAGGAGCTCTGGCTCGTCGCCGGCGAGCGCCGCATCGAGAACCCGGCGGCGGCCCGGCTGATGGCGCATTTCGAGCTCTGAGCGAAGCCCGCCCGGCGAGGGGCGCCATCGGTCCGTGCTGCCGCGCATCGCCGGGATGCGAACCCCGCGCGTCGTTGGCCTTCGCTTTGCTTGCAAACGAGGCGCTGAGCGGGCGGCCGGGCAACGTGCCGGGCGCGACCGGCGCCCGCCGCCGCGTCCTCCTCGAGGGGGCGCGCTCCAGCCGCGCCCGCCGGAGGTGAAGGCGCCATGGCTTCCCCCGACTCGAACGTGCCGCCCGCGCCCTCCGTGCCGCCGGCTCTGGAGACCGATCTCAGGGCGGGGCCACGGAAACGCCGGACGCGAGCCGTCTCCTCCGGGAGTCAAGCGGGACGAGCAGACGGTGCTTCTGTGCCCCGCACCCTCCGTCTGGGTGCTCGTCGTCGACGACGACCTCGCCTTCTGCAGGAGCCTCGCGCGGGAGGCCGGGATCCAGGCGGTCGCGCTGGCCTTCGCCTGGGCGCCGAGGGCCTGCGCCACCTGCCGCGACAACGATATCTTGCCGTTATCACACGCAAAGAATTCGCCTCGTAGGTCGCCGACCTGGTGCCGGGGGCGCCCGTCGTCGCGGCCGCCAAGGTCGAGGGCGCCGCCGCGATCTTACGTGCGGCGCTGACCGCGAGCCTTCCCGCGCGGCGCTGAGCGGCACCCTTCGGGAATTTCGAAAGGAACTTGCGGGCGTGCGCTCGTTAGTCCCGAAAGGAGACAGTGTTGGAGCGAAACTCCGTCAGTTTTCGGCGTGGCGCGGGCCTGCTATTGTTGACTTCGTGGGCCGCTTTCACGGCCTTTCTGACGCGGAAATCCGGGTAATTTTTGGAGTTTCCAGATGACCGAAGCCACCGGCGCCCACCACTATCGCGGCCGCATCCTGATCCTCGACGACGACGTCGTCACCTGCCGCCTCTACGAAGCCCTCCTGAGCCATGCGGGCTATGTGGCCGAATCCTGCAACAATCTGCAGACGTTCCAGGAAATGATCATGCGCCTCTCCTACGATGCCATCCTGCTCGACCTTCAGCTCGAGCACGAGCGCGGCATCGACGCCCTGCCGATCGTGCTGAAGCAGGCGCCGTTCACCAAGATCTTCGTCCTGACCTCGAATGCGTCGATCGACAAGGCGGTCGACTGCATGCGCCGGGGCGCGACCGGCTTCCTTCAGAAGGGCGCGGGCAACGACCAGCTCCTGGCGGAGCTCGCGGCCCATCTATCCGACCATGACGCCCCCCGCGCCGACGGTCACGCCAAGGCCACCCGCTATGGGCTGATCGGCCAGAGCGCGGCCATCGAAGAGGTCATCGCGACCGTCGAGAAGCTCAGGTCCGTCGACTCGACGGTCCTCATCCTCGGCGAGTCCGGGACCGGCAAGGAGGTCGTCGCGCGCGCCATCCACGAGTCCAGCCGGCGCGGCAAGGAACGCTTCGGGGCCATCAACTGCGCCGCGATCCCCGAAGCCCTCCTCGAGTCCGAGCTCTTCGGCCACCGCAAGGGCTCGTTCACCGACGCCAAGGCCGACCGCAAGGGGATCTTCGAGCTTTGCTCCAACGGCACCCTGCTCCTCGACGAGATCGGCGATATGCCGCTCATGCTGCAGACCAAGCTCCTGCGCGTGCTCCAGGAGCGCCAGGTCTCGCCGATCGGCGCCAACGCCCCGATCGCCATCGACACCCGCGTGATCGCGGCGACCCACCGCGACATCTTCGACGAGGCGCGCAGCAAACGCTTCCGCGAGGACCTCTACTACCGGCTGTCGATCGTCATCATCCGGATCCCGCCGCTGCGCCATCGCCCCGAGGACATCGCGCTCCTGACCGAGCACTTCCTGACGACCTTCAACCAGCGCTTCGGCCGCGACGTGCGCATGCCGTCGCACTCGACCCTGGCCCGGATGGTAGCGTACGACTGGCCGGGGAACGTCCGGGAGCTCCAGAACGCCATCGAGCGCGCCGTGGTGCTGTCGACCGACGGCGAGCTCGCCGTCGACAACATGTTCCAGCACCTCGACGGCAACCTGCCGCCGGCCCAGGAGCAGTCCCACCTGCTCGACGACAACGTCTTCGCGATGCCGCTGACCGACGCCAAGCAAGCCTTCGAGCGCGTGTACCTGGATCACCTCATGCGCGTGGCCGCCGGCAACATCTCGGAGGCCGCGCGCATCTCGGGCCGGTACCGCGCCGATGTGTACCGCCTGCTCAATCGCTATGGCCTCGAAACCTCGGCGTTTCGCTGAGGGCGAGGGCCGCGGGGGCCGATGGCGCCCTCCCTGCGGACCCTCGCCGGTCCGACGGATCAGCCTTCCCCGCGGCTCGACGCCTTTTTCAAGCTGACGAAGAAAAAATTGCCCGCGCGCTCGACCCGCAGCAGGACCTTGTCCTTGCCCGCGGTCAGCCTGGCGAAGTCCTCCGGCGACGTCACGTCCTTGCCGCCCGCGAGGACGAGGGCGTCCCCGGTCTGCAGCCCGGCGCGCTCCGCCGGCGACTCGTGGGCGACCCCCTGGACCACGGCGCCTTTGTGGCTTTCGAGGTGGAACTGCTCCTTGTCCTCGGCCGTCAGCGGCGTCAGCGCCAGGCCGAAGGCGCCTTTTTTCGCCTCCGCCACCGCCTGGTCGTCGCCCTGCGACTCCTCGTCGCCGCCTTGCGCCAGCTTATTGTCGGGGTAACGGGCGAGGGTGAGGGCCAGCGCCTTCTTCGCGCCGCCGTGGAAGAGCGTTAGCTTCACGCTTTTGCCGGGCTGCGTGAGGCCGATCGCATTGGACAGCTCGCCCTCGCTCTTGACGGTCAGCTCGTCGACCTGCGTGACGACGTCGCCCGGCTCGAGGCCGGCCTTCGCGGCGGGGCCGTTCGGCTCGACCTTGGCGATGAGCGCGCCCTGCGTGCCGTCGGGAAGGCTCAGGTCCTTGGCGATGCCGGGCTCCAGGTGCTGGAGCTGCACGCCGATGTAGCCGCGGTCGATCTTTCCGCCTTCGATCAGCACGCTGGCGATCCGCTTGACGAGGTTCGAGGGGACCGCGAAGCCGATGCCGTTGTAGGCGCCGGAATTCGAGAAGATCGCGGTGTTCATCGCGATGACCTGGCCGGCGGTGTTGAGGAGCGGCCCGCCGGAGTTGCCCGGGTTGATCGCCGCGTCCGTCTGGATGAAATCGCCGAGCTCGGCGATGCTCAGGTTGCCGCGGCCGATCGCCGAGACGACGCCGAAGCTGATGCTGGTCTCGAGCCCGAACGGCGCCCCGAGCGCGACCACGAAGTCGCCGGCCTTGACCTTGCCCGAGTCGGCGAGGGGCAGGACGTCGAGGCCCTCGCGCTTCAGGTGCTTCGGGTCGATCTGCACGACGGCGACGTCGGTGCGCGCGTCGCGGCCGAGGACTTTGGCCTCGAGCGTCTCGCCGGTGGCGATCTTGACCGAGATGGTGTCGGCGCCCTCGACGACGTGGTTGTTGGTGATGATGTAGCCCTTGTCCAGGTCGACGAAGAAGCCGGAGCCGAGGCCCTCCTGCTTTCTGTCCGGCGCTTCCTCCGGCTGCCGCGGTTGCCCGCGCAGACCGCGCCGCCCTTGCGGCCCGCCGGGTCCGCCGCCGGGCCCGAAGAAGAAGTCGAA
>JAYVWD010000792.1:0-3069 GCA_043786345.1 Pseudomonadota bacterium | reverse complement strand
TCCTTCATGAGGCCGTAGCCGCCGAAGGTTTGCTGGCCTTCGCGCGCGCAGAATTCGGCGACCTCGGAGCAATAAAGCTTAGCCATCGCCGCCTCCTTCTGGAACGGCTTGTCGCTCTGCTTGAGCCAGCAGGCCTTGTAGAGCAGGTTCTGCGCCGCCTCGACCCGCGTCGCCATGTCGGCCAGCTTGAACGCGACCGCCTGGTGCTTGGCGATCGGCTTGCCGAAGGTCACGCGCTCGTTGGCGTACTTGAGCGTCAGGTCGAGCGCCCCCTTCGCCAGCCCGAGGCCCATCGCGGCGATCGACAGCCGCCCGTTGTCGAGCGTCTCCATCATGATCTTGAAGCCCTGGCCGCGCTCGCCGAGCAGGTTTTCCTTCGGCACGCGCACATTGTCGAAGTAGAGCTCGCCCGTGTTCGAGGCCCGCCACATCATCTTGCCGTGCATCTCCTTGGCAGTGAGGCCCGGCGTTCCGACCGGCACGATGAAGCAGGACAGCTCCGATTTCCCTTCGCCGCGCTTGCCCGTGACGGCCTGGACCGTGATGCCTTTGGTCAGGGAGCTCGCGCTGTTGGTGATCCAGATCTTGGAGCCGTTGATGACCCACTCGCCCTTGGCTTCGTCGAAAACGGCGCTCGTCCGGCTCGCCTGCGCGTCGCTGCCCGCCTCGGCCTCGGTCAGGCCGAAGGCCCAGAGGGCCTCGCCGGTACCGAGGCTCGGCAGGTACTTCTTCTTCTGCGCCTCCGACCCGTAATAATAGAGCGGGCCGGCGCCGAGGCTGTTGTGCGCGGCGATCGTCGCCGCCTGCGAGCCGTCGATGCGCGCCAGCTCCTCGACCGCGACGATGTAGGAGATGTAGTCCATGCCCTGGCCGCCGTAGGCGGGGTCGACGATGGTGCCGAACAGCCCGAGCGCGCCCATCATGCGCGTCAGCTCCGGCGAGAACTGCTCCTTTTCATCGAGCTCCCGGGCGCGCGGCGCGATCTCGGTCTCGGCGAACTTGCGCACGGCCTGGCGCATGTGGGTCAGCTCTTCGGATTCTTCAAAGGAATAAGACATGATCTTAGGTCTCCCATTACTCGGTCAGCGGCAAATCCCGGACCCGCCCTTCCCGCCCGGTCGCCCCGAGCAGGATCCCCAGATAGCTCCTGTAGCGCCACCGCGTGATCTTACCGGCTTCCACGGCGTCACGCACCACGCACCCGGGCTCGTCCATATGGCGGCACTCCCGGAACTTGCAAAGCCCGAGGTAGGGCCGCATCTCGACGAAGCAGTGGCTCAGCTCGATCGGCCCCTTCTCCTCGAAGGTGAAGCTCCGGATGCCCGGCGTATCGATCGCGTAGCCGATGTCCTTGCCGAGCCGGATGAAGCTCGCGAACGAGGTCGTGTGGCGGCCCTTGTAGAAGATGTCGGAGTTCGGCTCCACCGTCTGGACGATCTCGGGCTTGTAGAGGTTGACCACCGAGGACTTGCCGACGCCCGAATGGCCCGACAGCAGCGTCACCTTGCCCGTAAGGCACTCTTTCAGAGCCTGGAACTCCGGCCGATTGACGGCGCCCTCGGCGTTGGCCTGGACGCTGAAAACCTGGTAGCCGAGCCCCCGGTAGACGTCGACCA
Organism: Pseudomonadota bacterium; assembly: GCA_043786345.1. Taxonomy (GTDB): domain Bacteria; phylum Bdellovibrionota_B; class Oligoflexia; order Oligoflexales; family CAIYRB01; genus JANOTL01. The sequence goes on along the minus strand of JAYVWD010000792.1, from coordinate 1,453 downwards.
TCGCGGCGCACTCGGCCTCGAACGCGGGGTCCTCCTTCAGGAGGTCCGACTTGTTGAGGACGATGATCGTCGGGATCTCCTCGGATTCCGCCAGGACGAGGTAGCGGTCGATCAGGCCCCATTTGACGGTCGGGCTCAGGTAGCTCGAAACGATCATCAACTGGTCCATATTCGCGGCCAAAACGTGCATCAATCCGGGCTTGTGCGGGTCCAGGCGGGCGAGCTTGGCCGTCCGCGGCGCGAGGCTCTGCATGACGCACTGGGGCAGGTCCGTGCTCAGGACGACCTCACGCTCCTTCGCCGGCACGCAGAGGACCCGGTCGCCGACGGCGACGAAGTTCCGCTCGACGCGCTCGGCGGTGAGCAGCTTCCGCGCGATGGTCGCGAGCCAGACGTCCCGCGTGTCGACGTTGCCGCGCTCGGGCTCGGCCGAGACGAAGGCGTACTTCTTGTGGACCTCGACGACCCGCGCCGCGAAGGCGCCGCCTTCGCCGCCCGTGACCCATTTGCTCTCGGGTTTTTCGAAGTCCTCGAGGAGGTCGGCGCTGCGGGACGTGTTCTTGCCGCGCTTGCGGATCTTCGAATACTTCGCGCTGTTGTCGTCGTCCCGGCGGTTCCATTTGGCCATGAAGCGTCAGCCCTCGAGCCGCTGGATGCTCTGGCGGATGTCGCCGCTGAGCAGGTTCATCGAGTGCTCGGCCACCGCCCGCAGCTTCGGGTCGACGGTCATCCGCCCGCCCTCGGCCTCGGCCGCGAGCCCCAGGGTCTTGAGTTGATCCAGGAAGATCTTGAACAGGTTTTTGTCGAAGAACTCCGGCTCGTTGAGCCCGTTGAGGATCGAGATCCGCTGCGCCATCAAGTGGCAGCGCGTCTCGAACGCCTTGCGGTCGAAGGGCTGGCCGTCGCCGTGCTGGGCGAGGAGCGCCGTCGAGATCGCGTACCGCTCGAGCGTCTGGCCGAGGGCGCGCCCCAGGGTCTTGAGCGACGAGAAGTCCTTCGACGTCACGTCGGGGCGGCGGATCATCCCGCCTTCGCCCCGGAAGAGGAACCCTTGTCCGACCAGCGCCTCGACGATTCCGAGCGTCACCTTGCGCGCGTCGCCGGCCGCCCAGCGCAGGAAGAACTCCGCCTTGAGGAAGGGGTAGAAGACCGTGCAGCCGGCGACCAGATCCTCGTCGTGCATCGACGCGTTGTGCTGGAAGAAGCTCGCGATCAGCGCCGGCATCGCGATCAGGTGCAGCACGTTGTTGCGGTAGTAGGTGAGGAGCGTCGCCTCGCGCTCATCCAAGTGGTAGACGTTCCCGGCCGGGTGCTCGAAGACCTCGACCTTGGACACGGCGCGCGCGTGCTTCAGGAAGTCCGCCGGCGTGCCCTCGGGCAGCGCCACGTCGCGGCTGTAAGGCGCGGCTTTCATGGACGCAATGAGCTTCTCCATCATGTAGAGGAGCTCCTC
>JAYVWD010000791.1:0-2296 GCA_043786345.1 Pseudomonadota bacterium | reverse complement strand
TCATCCGGCGAGATGTTCTTCGACAAGGCGTTCTTGATCGCCACTTTCTTGCAGCTAATGTAGAGGCTTGCGCCGGGGAAGTTCTCCTTGCAGGTGTTGAGCAACACCTCGAACTTCTTCTTGCTGATGGACCCCGATTTGAGCTGTGACAAGGCGTCCTTGCGGCAGGCCTCGAAGCTCTTTCGGGCCTTCTTGATCTGCTTCACCTTGGCGGGCGTCAGCTTCGTCCCTTTGGCGAGGGCGGGCGCGCTCATCCCCCAAAAGGCGGCGAGGCTCAAGGCAGCAATCAATCGCGAGCGCATCGGAGTACGTCCCTGTTTCCCGTGTTTCCCGGTTTCCCGGTTTCCCGGTTTCCCGTAATGGACAAAGGAACCTCCCGGCTAAACGCTCGCCGGCTCGCCTTTACTAGATTATACAGGATCTTTCGGAGGAAGGTATGCCCTCGTTCGACGTTGTATGCGAGCTCGACATGATGGAGGTCGAGAACGCCGTCAACCAGACGGTAAAGGAGATCGCCACCCGCTTCGACTTCCGCGGGGGCAAGTCCGAGATCAGCCTCGACAAGGAAGAGAAGAAGGTCAAGATTATGGCCGACGACGAGCTCAAGCTGCGGGCGATCCACCAGATCTTCGAGGGCAAGATGGCCAAACGCGGCATCGACCTCCGGAGCGTCAAGTACGGCAAGGAAGAGCAGGCCTCGGGCAACATCATCCGCCAGTTCCTCGAGCTGAAGAGCGGGCTCGGCAAGGACGAGGCCAAGGAAGTCACCAAATTGATCAAAGAGAGCAAGCTCAAGGTCCAGTGCCAGGTTCAGGACGAGCAGGTACGGCTGACCAGCAAGAGCATCGACGAGCTTCAGGCGGCTATCCAGGTCCTCAAAGGCGCTTCGCTCAAGTTCCCGGTTCAATTCGTCAATATGCGGAGCACCTGAAGTCATGGGTTTCAACTGCGGCATCGTCGGCCTTCCGAACGTCGGAAAATCCACTATTTTCAACGCCTTGACCTCGTCGAGCGTCCTGGCGGCGAACTACCCGTTCGCGACCATCGACCCGAACGTCGGCCGGGTCGAGGTGCCGGACTCCCGGCTCAAGACCATCGAGTCGGTCATCAAGACCAACCGCCTGGTCCCGACGACCATGGAATTCGTCGACATCGCCGGTCTGGTCCGGGGCGCGTCCACGGGCGAGGGCCTCGGCAACCAGTTCCTCGGCCACATCAAGAGCACCGACGCCATCGTCAACGTCGTGCGCTGCTTCGAAGATAAGAACATCACCCACGTGGAGGGCACGGTCGACCCGGTCCGGGACATCGAGACCATCCGGACAGAGCTGATCTACGCCGACACCGGGACGGTCGCCAAGGCGCTCGACCGGTACCGGAAGCTGGTGAAGAGCGGCAAGAAGGACGTCCTCGCCATCGTCAAGATGCTCGAGGCGCTCGACGCCCAGCTGCAGGGCCTCAACGTCGCGCGGTCGTTCCCCTGGCAGGACTTCGTCGGCGACCTCTTCGAGGTGGCGGACGCCTGGCGCGACCTGCACCTGATGACCGCCAAGCCCTCGATCTATTGCTGCAACGTCGACGAGTCCATGGCCCACGGCAAGGACGACAACGACCACACGCGCGCCGTGAAGGCGCGCGCCCTCAAAGAGGGCGCCGACGTCATCATGATCTGCGGCAAGCTCGAGGAAGAGCTGAGCACCATGAGCGACGGCGACAAGAAGGAGATGTTCGAGGGCCTCGGGATGACGGAGCCCGGCCTCAACACCCTGATCCGCGCCGGCTACCACACCCTCGACCTGATGACGTACTTCACCGCCGGCGAAAAGGAGGTCCACGCTTGGACCATCAGCCGCGGCGACAAGGCGCCCCAGGCCGCCGGCAAGATCCACTCGGACTTTGAGAAGGGCTTCATCCGCGCCGAGGTCTACTCGATCCCCGACCTGGTGAAGTGCGGCGGTAAGACGAAGCTCAAGGAGCTCGGCCTGATCCGCTCCGAAGGCAAGGAGTACGTCGTGCAGGACGGCGACGTCATGGAGTTCCGCTTCAACGTTTGACTGAACTCTCGGCGAAATGAACGCCGAGCTTCGTCGCGAATCGCTGCCCGTCCATGCGACCAGCGAGGATGAAAAGCGGGTGCGTCGAGTCGAGGGGATCTGCCAATTATCACGCGAGTATGCGCGCGCCGCAACAGCGCCGGTTGTGGGGCTTACATCGTCTGGAGGCTCGATCTTGATCGTATAGTCCGGCGTGCCGGCGAGATGCGACCATGTTACGGTGGATGACGACTTACAGGCAT
>JAYVWD010000790.1:0-7190 GCA_043786345.1 Pseudomonadota bacterium | reverse complement strand
TCGAAGCCGACGGCGCTGCGCACCAGGTCCTCGATCTGCTTGACGTCCTCCTCGGTGCGGCCCTCGAAGACGGGGCGGGTGCCGTCGAGCGGGTAGTCCTGCTTGCCGTCCACGAGGACCGCGGCGGTGAGGCGCACGATCTTGCCGACGGGAAGCGTCTTCTGGCTGATGCGCTTGGAGAGCTCGAAGTTGACGACCTCGGACTCTTTCTTGCTTTTGGTCCCGGACTGGTTGAGGACGATGTCCTCCTGCTCGCCGGGGATATTCGATTTGGCGCCGGGGATGCCGGTCGGGTTTAAGCCCGTGCCGGAGAGGTCGTAGCCCTGGGTCTCGCGGGACTTGACCACCGACTTGTCGGGGTCGACGTCGGAGATCGTCTGCGACTCCTGGGTGAAGTCGACCTGCGCGTCCACCTTCACCTCGACGCGGTCGGCGCCGACGATGCGGCCGATGATGGCGCGGACGTTCTCCTCGTATTGCTTCTCGACCTGGCGCTTGTAGGTCATCATCTCTTTGGTCATCTTGGCGGCGAACTCGTCGCTCTCGGTCTCGGTGAGCATCTTGCCTTCGCCGTCGATGATCGAGACGTCGTTGGCCTTGAGGCCCTCGACCGATTTCGAGACGAGGTTGACGATGCCCTTGATCGACTTGTGGTCGAGGGAGGCGTTGGGCTTGGTCTTCAGGTAGACGGCGGCAGTCGGGTTGATCTGGTCCTCGAGGAACAGGCTCTTTTTCGGCTGAGTAATCAGGACTTTGGCGTTGGTGACGCCCTCGATCATCATGATCGTGCGCGACAGCTCGCCCTGGATGGCGCGCTGCTTGTTGATGCGCTGCTCGAACTCGGTGCGGGTGAATTCCTGGGTGTCGAACTTTTCCCAGCCGACGACGCCGTGGGCCGGGAGGCCTTCCTGCGTCAGCTTGAGGCGCAGCGCCAGGACGTCCTTGGACGGGACTTTGACGCCGTGGGAGTCGACGATGTAGTCGATGACGTTGTGTTGCTTCAGGTAAGCGGTGATGCCTTGCGCGTCCTCGGGGGAAAGGTCGACGAAGACGTATTCGAGGGGGTCGGTCTGGCGGGTCGCGACGAGCGCGAAGACGCCGAGGCCGAAGAGCAGGATGCTCAAGGTCGCGACGCCCTTTTTTAAGCTCGAGAGCTTGCTCCAGAACTCCCCGAACTGGGAGCCGAAGCGACTGAGGAATGATCTGATGTTGTCCAAGCGCTAGGTCCCTTTAGGCGGCGGAAGGGGCGGGAAGATCAGACCGGCATTCTCATGATTTCCGAGTAGGCTTCCAGCGCCTTGTTGCGCAGCTGGACCATCAGGTTGAAGCCGAGCTCGGCCTGGGTGGCGGCGAGCATCGTCTCGTGGAGGTTCTCGGATTTACCCGTGGCGACCTGCATCGACATCTTGTCCGAGGTCTTGTGGAGCGTGTTGACCTCCTGGACCCCGTCTTTCAGGTAGTCGGCGAAGCTTTTGCCCGCGTCGCCCTGCTTGTCGGGCGCGGGCCCTTTGGCCAACGCGGTCGCCTCGCCCTGCATGTCGCGGAGCGTCGCCAGGAGTTTTTCCTGGATCATCCCGCCGATGCCACCGATGCCTGCCATGGATCACCCCTGCGCGATGGTGCGGTTAGCGGCCGATCTCGAGGGCCTTCATGGCCATCTGCTTCTCGTCGTTGAGCGCGGTGGTGTTCGCCTCGAAGGCGCGCGTCGCCGCGATCATGTTGACCATCTCGGTCATCACCTGGATGTTGGGCATGCTCACGTAGCCGTCGGCGTCGTGGTCGGGGTGCGTCGGGTCGAAGACGCGGCGGGGCGGGGCGGTGTCCTTGTGGATCTGCGTCACCTGCACCTTGCGCAGCTCGGAGCCCATCGGGCCGTTGAGGTAGTCCTCGAACTTCGTGCCGGTCGGAACGGCGGAGAAGACCACGTCGCGGCGCTTGTAGGGGCCGCCGTCGTCGCTGCGGGTGGTTTGGGCGTTCGCCAGGTTGGCCGACAGGATATTCATGCGCTCGCGCTGGGCCGCGAGGCCCGAGCTCGAGATATCCATGGCTTTGAAGAAGCTCATCTGTCACCTCCCTGGAGGACGTTCATGCGGCTTTAGCGCCCGCCGTTGATCGCGTACTTGAGCATGCCGACTTTGCGGTTGAGCAGCTCGACGGCCGAGCGGTAGAGGATCTGGTTCTGCGCCATCCGCGCCATCTGGTCATCCATATCGACGGTGTTGCCGTCTTCCGGGACGGTCTCGGTCGGGATCACGTAGACGTCGGGGTCGATCTTGCCGTCCGAGCGCGTGAAGGAGTTCTTCAGGTGCTCGGGGTCGGAGGTCTCGAGGGCCATCTTGTCGTCCAGGTTCGCGAGCGACGACAGCTGGTCCTCGAAGTCATAACCGAGCGCGCGGAACCCGGGCGTCTCGGCGTTGGCCACGTTGCCCGAAATCACTTCACTGCGCTTCAGCCGCTGGTCCAGGGAGGCCATCTGCAGGCGGTCGGCGAAATTGAAGATGCCTCCGAGCATCCGGGTCATGAAAGCCTCCCCGACCCGGCGTTTTGCGGCCCCATGACCTCGATGCCTTCGGCGGTGAACTCGTTGATCTTGTTGCGGAGGGTGCGCAGGCTAATGCCGAGGGTCTTGGCGGCGTGCGTGCGGTTGCCCTGGTGGCTTTTGAGGGTCTCGAGGATGAACTGGGTCTCGACGTCGCGCATCGGGCGGCCGATCGGCAGGTGCCCGATCCACTCGCTGTCGAGGTGCGCGCCGGCCTTCTCGGCTTCGACGGCCAAGTCGGCGGCGGTGATGGTGCGGCCGGCGGTCAGCAGCACGGCGCGTTGGATGACGTTCTGCAGCTCGCGGACGTTGCCCGGCCACGTGTGCTTCATCACCTTCATCTTCGCGTCGGGCGTGAGCTCCATCGTCTCCTTGCCGAACTGCGCGCAGTATTGGGCGAGGAAATGGTGGCTCAGGGCCTCGATGTCGCGCGGGCGCTCGCGGAGGGCCGGGATCTCGAGCTGGATCACGTGGAGGCGGTAGTAGAGGTCCTGGCGGAACTGGCCTTGGGCGACCATGGCCAGGATGTCGCGGTTGGTCGTCGCGATGATGCGGGTCTTGACCGGGATCGGGCCGTTGCCGCCGATGCGCTCGATCTCCTTCTCCTGGAGGGCGCGCAGCAGCTTCGCCTGGAGGTTCGGGTCCATCTCGGTCACTTCGTCGAGGAGGAGCGTGCCGTTGTCGGCGACCTCGAACTTGCCCAGGTGGCGGCTGACGGCGCCCGTGAAGGAGCCCTTTTCGTGGCCGAAGAGCTCGCTCTCGAGGAGGGCGGGGGGCAACGCGGCGCAGTTGACGGCCACGAAGGGGCCGGCGGCGCGCCCCGAGCTGTTGTGGATCGCGCGGGCGACCACTTCCTTGCCGACGCCGGACTCGCCGGTGATCAGCACCGGGACGCTGGTGTTCTTGATCTGCTCGACGATCTCGCGCACGCGCAGCATCTTCTCGTCGGCGGCGAGGAGCGAGACGTCTTCGTCGCGCGGGGCGACCGTCGCGCCCTTCTGCTCCTGGACGTAGTTGAGGTAGTCGGCCGGCGAGACGCCATGGCGGCTACCGGGCCCATTATTGGCATCAAGTCCCTCGGCCACGTTGCTACTGCCCCCGGAGATCGGCTTGCTCATCGGACCCTTCCCCTTTCGTTATTGAATCTGGCTCAAACGCTCTTTGGCCAAATTTGAATAGAAGAGATTGTTGCCGTCCTCGGACGACTTCTTGAACGCGTCGAGGGCTTCCGCGCGGCGGCCGGCGCGGAACAGGAGGAGGCCGCCCTTGTAGAGGGCCTCGGCGCGGCCTTCCCAGTTTTCGGCGTCGGCGCCGACGAGCGAGAAGAGGCGGCCGGCTTCGAGGTAGTCGCCGGCGTTGCGGTAGTCTTCGGCGAGCTTGAGGAGCTGGCGGGCCCAGATGTCCTTCGCCGCCTTGTCGTCCTCGAAATCTTTGGGCTTCATGGCTTTGAGGAGGGCTAAGGCTTCGCGGCGCTCGGCCGTCAGGCCGAGCTCGCCGAAGCGCTTGCCGAGGTCGGTCATCAGCATCACGGCGCCGCCGGACGGGCTGAAGCTGCGCTCCCAGTCGGTCTTCACGCCGGTCGTGGCCGAGGCCTTGGTGCCGAGCGCCTGGGTCCAGAGCGAGAGGACGATCTTGGGCGGGGTGCGGAGCTTGGCGTTGCCGTTGACGGCGCTCTCGAAGGCGTCTTTGTAGGCGACGGCGAGGGCTTTTTGTTCCTCGGGCTTGAGGCGCTTCCAGGAGGCGTCGAGCTTTTTGTCGGCGTCGCGGCTCATTTTGGCGAGGCTCTCGGCCTTCGTCGGGCTCGACTTGTGAAGGGCGGCGGCGAGCTCGCCGGCGGTCACGGCGAGCCAGAACTCCGCCTTTACGCGGCCCTGGCCGTCGGTCTCGCCTTTTGAGGCGGCGAGGTAGAGGTCCACGGCTTTTTCGGGCTGGCCCATCTTGCGGTAGGCCTCGGCGAGCGACCAGGCGGTCGCGGTGGTCTTGCCGAGGGCCTTGAGGTCCTTCGGGACGGCCTCATAGTCGTCGATGGCCGAGGTGAGCTTGCCGTCGCTGACCTTCTTCTGGAGGTTGCCGTTGAGGCGGGCGGAGAGCATGTCGCGCAGGTTGGTGCGCCACGGCTCGGTCGCCTCGCCGGAGAAGCGCTTGAAATAGGCCTGGGCGAAGGGGCCGGTCGTGCGGAGCCAGGGGGCTTCAGGCGAAAGCATGTCGGCGAGCAGGATGTTGGCGGTGAGGAGCGCCGTCTTGCTGTTTTCGGCGTTGGGGAAGGCGGCGGCGAGGTCGGCGCGGACGGCGGGCGAGATCCGCGGGATCGCGCTGGGGCTATAGGCCGGGGTCTGGCCGGCCTTGTCCCAGTAGGCGCGGCGGAGGGCGATCTGCGCCGAGAGCTCGCCGTTGGTGCGGGCCCTGATCGTGTCGAGCTGCGGGATGAGGGACGGCAGCTGCGCGTAGTCGTCGTTCTGGAGGAGCCGGATCGCCGCGCCGTCGAGGAGGCGGAGGCGGGCGAAGGCGGCGAGCGGGCTGTCGGGGTGCTTCTCGATCAGGGCCTCGTAGTAGCCGCGGGCGAGCGTCGTGTTGCCTTGGCCCAGGTGGACCTCGGCGAACTTCCAGAGGTGGAGCGCGTCCCGGTCGAAGAGGCTCGGCTCGAGGTGGAGGACCTGGTTGTAGGCGACCAGAGCCTGCGCCTCGTGGCCGAGGTTGAAGAGCTTGCCGGCGTAGTCGGCCATGGCGCGGGAGGACGAGAGCGCCTCGGCGCCGGGATTTTTCACCGGCTTGTCGGCGCCCTCTTCATAGGCGGCGGTTTGGAGGCGGAACACGTAGGGCGGGAAGGTCTTCCAGGACTTGCCGACGCCAGGGGCGGCGCTCTTCATCGCGGCCGTCATGTCGGCCGAGGACTCGAAGACTTTGGGCATCGGGTTGAGGAGCTTGAGCTTGCCGTTGCCGTTGGCGCCCGACGAAGGCACGGCGGCCGGGGCGGCCTCGATCGGCGTGCCGTCCTCGACCATGAGCTTGCCGGGCGAGGCTTCCGGCGCGGCGGCCGGGTTGCCGACGAGCGGCATACCGGTCGTCGGGTCTTTGTCCTCGTTGTAGCTCGCCTCGAAGATGTCGACGGCGACGCGGAAGGGCTCCTGGAATTTATTCACGATGGCGCGGACGTTGCGGTCGCGCAGCACGAGCTTGACCTCCGTGCCGACGGGGCCCAGGTCCTTGATGATGACGCGTTTGACGAGGCGTTCGTCGTAGCTGTCGAGGGGGCCGAGCTCGTCGGGGGAGGTCTTCTGGAAGGCGAGGATGAGCGCGTTCTCGGACTTGACGTAGGTCAGGTCGACCTTCCGCTCCGTCGGGAACGGCAGGACCATCTGGGAGTAGATCCCAGCCGCGGTCGCGATGGACGACGACGCCGAGAGGGCGGCGGCGAGCGCGCAACGCAGGACGTTGAGGCGAAGGCTCATGCGTTCGTGGGTCCGGGAGTGGATGGGAAGGAGGGGTGTGCGGTGAGTAAAGCAAGGAGCGTGCCACCCTTGCCCATCGTGCCGGGACCAAAAATTCCGCGAGGCAATGCCCGCTTAGTCGATGCGAGCGCCAAAGAATTGCCGAGGACCCCGCGTTCTTCGTCAAGCGCCTGACGGACGCACGCCAAAAGGCCGACGCCCTTTCGCCTTGCGAGGCGCGTCGATCCGGCTCAAGATAGGCCTCGTTCCAAGTCCCCGAAAAGGTTGTGCAAGGTCGCTCTTTCGTCCGAGGTTCAAAATGCGCGCGCTGGTTTCGCGGCTCTTCATGTTTTTCTCGTGACGCTGGGCGGCGGCGCGTATTCGGACTTCCTCGGCGGCGGCCGCCGCGGCTTTCTCGACCCCTGGCTCGCGATCCGGGGCGGCTACGCCTTCGCGGCGGGGAAACCGGCCTTCGCCTTGGGGCTCGAGCTGGGCCTCGAGCTGGTGAAATATAAGCTTTTTTCCGCCAGTGTCTTCGGACGCGGCGTGGATCTGCTAAGAAAAGACGGCACGTCGCTCGGCAGCGAGCTCGGCTTCGTTTTAAAGGCGCCCTTCTGAATGACCGGTCACATCCTCTCGCTCGCGCTCATCCTCGCCGCCGGCGCCCTCGCCGGCGCCGCGCCGCCACGCCCGCTCGACGCTTACCGGCGCCCGGCCGCCGCGCCCTTTCCGAAAGACAACGCCTACTCGGCGCCGCGCGTCGCGCTCGGCCGCGCGCTCTTCTTCGACCCCCGGCTCTCCGGGTCGCAGTGGATCTCGTGCGCGACCTGCCACAATCCGGCGCTATCCTGGGGCGACGGCCTCGCCAAAGGCTTCGGCCACGGCATGAAGCCGCTGGCGCGGCGCACGCCCACCATCCTGAATTTAGCCTGGGGCGAGATCTTCTTCTGGGACGGGCGCGCCGCGACCCTGGAGGAGCAGGCGCTCGGACCGATCGCCAACGACGCCGAGATGAACATGCCGCACGAGAAGCTGCTCCCGACGATCGGCGCGATCCCGGGGTATAAGGCCATGTTCGACCAGGCGTATCCGGGCGAGGGCGTGACGCTGACCACCATCGGCAAGGCCGTCGCGACCTTCGAGCGCACGGTCGTGTCCGGCCAGGCGCCCTTCGACCGCTGGGTCAACGGGGACGGCATGGCCGTCTCGGCGGAAGCGCAGCG
>JAYVWD010000789.1:0-5786 GCA_043786345.1 Pseudomonadota bacterium | reverse complement strand
TTGTTGGAGTAGATCTGCATGTGGCCGGCGACGCTGTCGATGATGCTCGTGCGCATCGAGGCTTCGACGTCGTGGAGGAGCGACAGGCCGAGGACGGCGAGGAACGCGCCGCTGCCGAGGAGCACGCCGATGACCGCCGTTTTCAGGCGGTAAAGCCAGAGGTTGCGCAGGGCCACGCGGAGGATGAGCTTGGCCTCGTCGACACCCTTCATGACTCCACCACCAGGCCGTCCTTGAGGCGGATGACGCGCGTGGCGTGCTTCATCACCTGGGGGTCGTGGGTCGAGAAGATGAAGGTGGTCGAGTGGGTCCGGTTGATCTCCTTCATGAGGTCGATGATGCGCTCGCCCGTCGCGGAGTCGAGGTTGGCGGTCGGCTCGTCGGCGAGGACGATGCGCGGGTTGGTGACGAGCGCGCGGGCGATCGCGACGCGCTGGCGCTGGCCGCCGGAGAGCTCGTTCGACTTCTGGTTCATCTGTTCCTTGAGGCCGACCTCCTCGATCAGGGCCAAGGCGCGGCGGGCGCGCTCCCGGGCGTGGTGCTTGCCCTGGATCAGCAACGGGAACTCGATGTTTTGATAGACGGTCAGGACCGGGATCAGGTTGAAGCTCTGGAAGATGAACCCGAGCTTCTCGAGGCGCATGCTGGTGAGCGCGCGGTCCGAGAGCTTCGAGATCGGCTGGCCCTCGATGAAGACCTCGCCCGTCGAGGGGATGTCCATGCAACCGATGAGGTTGAGCATCGTCGACTTGCCGCAGCCGGAGGGCCCGGCGATGGTGGTGAACTCCCCGGGGGCGAAGGCGAGGGAGACGCCTTTCAGCGCGCGGACTTCGGTTTTCCCGAGGGGGTAGACCTTGGTGACGTCCTTGACCTCGATCGCTTGGCTCATGGCGGGTTCCGTTCTTTGTAAGAAGTTAGTCTGTCAGGGCCGCCGCACCGCCTCGACCTGGGCCGCCTTCTTTTCCAGGTAATAGTCGTAGTTGCCTTCGTAGGTCCGCAGCTCGCCGTCGCGGATCTCGAAGACGCGGTTCACGATCTGCCGCAGGAAGTGCCGGTCGTGGCTCACCACCAGCACGGTCCCGTCGAAGTTCTGCACCGCCTTGAGCAGCACCATCCGCGACTCGATGTCCAGGTGGTTCGTGGGCTCGTCGAGCACCAGCAGGTTCAAGGGTTGCGCGAGGATCAAGGCCAGCAGCACCCGGCTGCGCTCGCCGCCCGACAGGACGCCGATCTTCTTCTCGACGTCGTCGCCGCTGAACAGGAACGCCCCGAGCAGGTTCCGCACGAACCCGACCGACGCGTCGGGGATCCGGTTGGCGACCTCCTCGAAGAGCGTCTGGCGCGGGTCGAGGGTGTCCAGGGCATGCTGCGAGAAATAGCCGACGCGCACGCTCGGGCCGACGACGACGCTGCCCTCGGTGGCCTCGGTCTCGCCGACGATGGTCTTGAGCAACGTCGACTTGCCGGCGCCGTTGACGCCGGTCACCGCGATCTTGTTGAGGCGCTGCACGACGCCGCTGACGCCGTGGAAGACCGGCTTCGCGGTCCCGTCCTCGCGCGTCCAGACCTTGGAAAGCTTGTCGAGGCGCACGACCTCGGAGCCGCTTCTGGGCGGTGCCTTGAACTCGAAGTCCACCGTCTTCGTCTCGGGCGGCGCCTCGATGCGGTCGATCTTCTCGAGCTTCTTGACGCGCGACTGCACCTGCGCGGCGTGGCTGGCGCGCGCGGCGAACCGGGCGATGAAGTCCTCCTCCTTCGCCAGCATGTCCTGCTGGCGCTTGGCGGCGGCGGCCTGCTGGTCGCGGCGCAGCTCGCGCTCCTTGAGGTAGTACTCGTAGTTGCCGGAATAAACAGTTATTTGTTTATTGGCGATCTCGATGGTCCGCGTCATGAGGCGGTTCATGAACTCGCGGTCGTGGCTCGTCATGACGATGGCGCCCTTGTAGTTGGCGAGCCACTCTTCGAGCCAGAGGATCGATTCGATGTCCAGGTGGTTCGTGGGCTCGTCGAGGAGCACCACGTCCGGCTGCAGCGTCAGGATGCGCGCGAGCGCGATGCGCATCTTCCAGCCGCCCGAGAAGTGCTCGACCGGGCGATCGTAATCGTCGGGGCCGATCCCTAAGCCCGTCAGCACCGCCTGCGCGCGGGATTCCAGGTCGTAGCCGCCGCGCTGCTGGAACTCGGCCTGCGCGTCGCCGTAGGTCTCCATGATCTTTTCGAGCTTGGTCGGGTCCATCACGTCGTCGTCGCCCGAGGCCAGCTTGGACTCGAGCTCATGGATGACGGCCGCCAGATCGGACACGCGGCCGGCGCCCGCCATGACCTCGGCCAGGGCGGAGTGGCCGCTCGCATCGCCGACGTCCTGGGAGAAGTACCCGACGATGACGTTCGGCAGGATCGTGATCGTACCGCCGTCGGCGTGGTCCTCGCCCATGATCAGGCGAAAAATCGTCGTCTTTCCGGCGCCATTGGGCCCGACGAGGCCGATGCGGTCGCCGGGGCGGACGAGGAAGGAGGCGTTTTCATAAAGGACGCGTTGGCCCTGACGTTTGGTCAGGTTGTTCAAGTGGATCATGAGAAGGGGGGCTCGCCAGTTTTGGGAAGTGCCGAATATACGTGAACAAGCCGCTCCCCGCGATCGTAAATCGCGAGTTCCGACGCGATCATGGCGCCCTCGTATTTTTGCAACCAGCTGAAATATGTAAAGATAAGTTAGAGTATTGGTCCCATCTTCCGAGGAGGCCTGCCCTTGCCGAGCGACCGCGCCAGGACCTGGACGCTGCGGTCGATCGCGCGGACTCGGAAGACCGTCGCGACCGTCGTCGCCGCGGTGTGCAAAGACATGCCGGCGGCGGCCCGCCTGCGCTACGCCGCCGGCCAGGTCATGCTGCTGCGCGAGGAGCCCTCGGAGCTCCAGCAGCTCGTCCGGTTTTTCCACGCGCTTTACGCCCTCGACCACCACGCGGCGCACGGCGGCCTCCAGGACCGTCACGTCCATCAGCTCGCGGAGGTCGCGGCGGCGATCCTCGCGCGCCATGGCGTCCACCCCGGCGCCTCGCGGCTCGACTTCCTGCACGGCGAGCTGCTCGACGCCGCGAGCGCCATCGAGGCCCGCGCCGGCCGCCCGCTACGCGCCGCAATTGCGCAGATCCAGGCCAACCACGCGGCGCGCGGCTCCGCGCCCGCCGCGCGCCACGGGTCGCGGATGCTGCTCGCCGCGCGCAGTCTGCGCCTCGGCGACGCCGCCGCCGCGGCGCGTTGCCTCGCCGACCCGTGGCTCCACCCGCCGAGCGAGGCCATGGCCCTGTTGCAGAGCGCCGCGCTGCGCCTCGGCGGCGCCCCGGACGCGGCCGCGGTCGTCGCCGCGCAGGTCCCCGGCACCGCGGCGGTATGGGAATGCCTCAAGGCGGCATCGCAAGGCGACGGCGACCCGACGCGTCTCGTCCGCGCCGTACGCAGGGACGCGCCCCACTACGCGGCGCTCTACCTGCTGGAGGCGACCCTCTTCGCCCGCGCCGGCGAGCGCCTCGTCACGCACGACATCCTGCCGCGCCTTTCGACGCTCGTGCGGCGCCGCGAGCTCGACTGGAGCAGCGTGGAGGGGTTAAAGCGCTGCGCGCGGACCTTGGAAGCCGCGACCGACCCGAACAGCCCGGTCGGGACTCGCCTTTTGGCTGTCGCCGGGATGCTCGAGACGACCGACGCACTCGCGACGCTCGAGCACGAGATGCTCGTCTGGGCGGCCGCGGGGCGATGGCTTGCGCGCATGAACGCCTTCGACCTCGCGGGGCTCGCCCTCCGGCGCTACCGCGCGCTATGCTGGAGCGCGAGCGAAGGGCGCTCGCCCGATTGCCTCCGCGTCGCCGGGGACCTGCTCGAAAAACCGTGGTTCCGATGCTGACCGCTAAAATCGATAAGAGTCCGGTAAAAGCCGCCGTCGCGCTGAAAGGCGTGCTCGACGAGGAAGCGGCGCCGGTCTTGAGCGGCCTGCTCGGCAAGCTCCGCCGGCTGCACGTCGTCTTCGACTGTCTCGGCGTGACCGCCGTGAACTCGGTCGGCTTCCGGCAATGGACGAGCTTTCTGAAGGCCCTCGGCGAGACCTGTACCTTCGACTTCGTCAACTGCCCGCAGGCGTTTCTCGATTACGCCGGCCTCCTCGTCAAGACGGCTTACGCCGACCGCATCGCCTCGTTTCAGGTCCCCTTTCGCTGCGAGAGCTGTGGTGAGGAGTCGATCCGGATCTTCGAGACCGATGCCGTCGAGCCGGACGACGACTTCAAGCCCGGTATCTGCCCGAGCTGCAACGGCGTGTCGTCGGCGCTCGCGACCCCGGCGGACTGCGTGGCGTTCAAACGCCAGTAAGCGGACCCGTATGCGGCTTTATTACTATCTATTTCAGATAGTTAATAATTTTTGTGTTCGTATTGCCGTTCCGGTGCGCCAGAAATTCTGACGTCGTCTAATTATAACAATTTTTTCAACATACTATAGATAGGCTGATGCGACAACGGTAGGCCTTGATGACGGTGGCATCGATCAGAGTCAAAAATTAAATCAATTATTTTAATTGGTTAAAGTATCAGGAGCACTGCATAACCCTGGCGCGGAGCTTGCGAAGGGAGAGGGAACAACCGCTCAAAGGGGGACGTCATGACGCTCAATAACAGGACCACGGCCCAGGTGCTTTTCTCCATTCTGGTCGCGACGTCGCTCACCGCATGTGGCGGCGGCAGCTCTGGCATGAAGGGGGCATCCGGCAAGGCGGTCAGCCCGGGCGCGGCCGGGGACGGCGCGCACTCTGGCACGGCGGGGGTCGGGAGTGGTGCGGCGGCTGGCGTTTCTTCAGGGGACGCGATCGCCGCGGCCGGCGCCGCGGTCAAAGAGCCTGCGGCCGGCCCCGCGGGGAGCCCTGCCAACCAAGGCGCGGCCGCCGACGCCGGAGCGACGGCCGCCGCGCGCGACGCCGGGGTCGCCGCCGGTCCACCAGTCGGCCCGGTCGAAGTCGCACCGGAGGTGGCGTCCCACGCGCCGATCGACGACATGACGGCCTGCACCGACCGTGTCGCGGTCAAGGGAGACGAGACGCCCGACCCGCAGGAGCTCATTTTCACCGTCGACCGAAGCCCTCTCGACGGGCAAGCGCCCCGCATCGAGCACCCGGAACTCTATACCTTTGTGCGCGTCTTCGTCGAAGGGGACGGGCCCTCCCGTTCGGGGCGCGAGGGCTACTGGGGCGAGGCGACTTCGTCGGGCGACGTCGCCCCGATGCCGGCGGAGCGGACGATCGACTTGAGCCGCAAACAGTTCCCTAGTCTCCGCTGCGTCGAGGTCTGGGGCTTTCGCGGCGGCTTCAACGTCGTCGTCAAAACCGACCTGCCCGCCTGGGGCTGGGTGCGGGCCAACGGCGGCGAGGGCCGCGTCAAGATCCTCAGCCGGAACGCGGTCGCCGCGGACGTCATCGGCGGCGGCGACGGCTCGTCCACCGAGCTCGAGATCCTCGCCAAGGCGAGCGGCCTTGGGCGGCTCGTTTTCCTGAGCTCCGGGACACTGCTTTCGACGATCCGCGTCCTCTCCGGGCGCGAGCCCGTCCGGATCGTCAACGGCAACGCCACCGCCGGCGGCTCTTCGATCAGACCCCGGATCTTCCTCGAGAACTTCGGCAAGCTGTCGCCGTACACTCCCGCGGAGATCGATCTGCGCCTGACGGACCATTCGCCGGATTGAAAGGCTTATGGCACTCGGCAGACGTAGGCGTCGAAGGCGCAATCGCCGCCGGACCCGCACGG